>CALFRX010000244.1 GCA_937919295.1 uncultured Peptococcaceae bacterium
GATGATTTCTTCACCCTTTAGTTGCTGCCAATCTCTTTTTGTTAAAACGTCTTCCGCCCACTCGTCCTTTCCGTCGCTTTCGATGGTTACCGCCAAACATCTGCCCATGATGGGATGGGGTTGGTCGGCAACACTCGTTACTTTTCCGGAAATGGTGGCGTGAATGTTACTGGATACCGGGCCGCAGCCCTCGGCAATCAGTTGTCCCTTTTTGACCTCATCACCTTTTTTCACAATTGGTTTGCTTGCCGCGCCAATGTGCTGACTAACGGGAATCACCACTTTTTGCGGCAATTTGCCGTTTTCAATGGCCTTTCCGTCGGTTGGTGTTTTGTGGGTATTGGGATGAATCCCCCATTTTCTTTTACCAAACATTTGAACCTCTCCTAATTGTTTCTTTCGATTTTAACGATCGTTGGTTTCTCCGATTGTAATGATTTATCTATGCGTCTGATGAAAATAAAAGCGGTTAAACCAAAAAGCGATCCGCCGGAAATCATCAGTAATTTTGCTGAAAGCATAAATCGGAAAGATAAATAGTAACCAAGGACGATGCCTAAAATCACAGCCAGTATCGGTAATAAAAATATTATAAATGCTGCCAAGACCCCGTTCATCGTTCTGTTTTCAATGAACACGTGATCACCTACAGCGGCTCCTGCCTCGTTGACAACGTCAAGAATCATCGCGTTACTGCCAGGACACATCCCGCAATGGTCGCAATCTCCATGTATGCTGGCTCTGACTTTCGCTGTATGTTCTGTAACCTCGATGACGACGCCTTCCGTCAATTCTTTCATAGGATCACCTCGTTTCCTAACAAACTATATGATTTCCACTGGCTGTTTCTTCATTTTTTTGAATTTTAATGAAGTGCAAAAATACTCTAATATTCTCGTTGAAAACCACCCTCCTTGTCTCATCTCCCTGACCCGTGGGAAGAAGGATTCCATAATCAGCGGTTGAGCTTTTCGCTTTTGTGCGTTTCACAACCATAGCTACTTTCTTTCCATTCATTCGAATCTTTTTACGCTGTTGTTGTCAGTTTAAGGAGAATTTCCTTTAATTATAAAAAAAAATTATAGCTTCTATTAAAAAAAATTATAGTATACCCATCTTTTTATGTCGATATAATATTTTTTTCAGGTACCTCAAAATCCTTTAAAAAATTGCGCAGTTTCAATAATTTTTGCTCTTTTTCGCGTTTCTTTGTCTCGTCCATCAGAAAAACCCCTCTAAAAAACAGGTGAAATAAACATAGTACCGCAGGGAAACTTTTTCGATCAGTAGGGTTGCCCTTGTGTTCAGCTTTTGTCCGTAAGCGGTTTGCATCTCATGGTAGACGATAAACGCCATAAAACAGGCTCTGCTTGCCGCAGTCGTCCCGCAGACCGCCTGGCAAAACAAAATAACGGTAAAGAAGATTACCGCGAACCCCGTTAAAAAAGGTTTTACCCATGAAGAATCCCTCTAAAAAGGGAGTCGGTTCCCGATCAAAATCAGAACCGACTTTTTTCATGTTATGACATCAAAAAAATCTCTGCGCGGCGGCAGCGATCAGATGTTCTGCTTTTCCTTTGATAAGAAATAAACAGGAATGTCCCCTCTTTTTAATGACTTCCCCTTTTATCCAAGGAGGATGGCGGATCCCGCAAAACCTCCATTAGTTTCGCCCAAAGGGCTTTGGTCTCCTCAAAAGCTGCGTAATGCTCTTCAACGGCAGCTGTGTATTTCTTTAGTTCCGGCAGGATTTTCATAAAGGACTTCGTATCAAAATAGTCGCAGATCAACGGCAAGGTCTCTTTCAGTTGCTCTTCTGCGATTTTTATTCTTTCCTGATAGTGGTCGCGGTTGGTGATATAGAGCAGCAGCGGTTTATAGCGAATCCAACCGACGCAGGCCGCGTAAAATCGTCGCAGGACAGACTCCGCCGCAGCATCGATGGGTTTTAGCTGCCGCGGCAAAACGCCGGAGAGCAGATGCTTGTAAGCGGAAAAACCGTCGTGGAAGGTGTAGCAGGGAATTCTCAGTACCTCCCTTTGGCTCAAACAGGTGCTTAAAAAGGTATCTTCGCCGCGTGCTCCCGGCGGGTTATAAAAAGGAAATACCCTCAAAGGATCTTTTAAATTGATGCAGAGGTTGGATCCTGAAATGAATTTTGTGTGCTGGATTTCCGGTTCGCTGATGACCTCTTCGGCGATGAGAACATCGGTTTCGGCATAGGTAACGCCGCCGTTATTCAGTACTTTCTTCATGTTATCCCAGTTTAAGATATCGTTGCTGAGGGCCCCTATGAACTGCTGGAACACGGTCTCCGGCAATTGATCAGTAAACTCAAAGGCCGGGATTGGGGAAATATAGCCGCAATGATACCCGCAGGTGATATCGGCAGTGGCAATATTCTCCAAATGCTTTGTCAGCACGTGCTGACCGCTCCAAAGAGCCACGTTTTTGTTTTTCGTGACCGCCACAGGGTATTCGTCGTCATCAAGAAAAAGCAAATAATCAATGTTGTTCTTGATGGCGTAGTAAAGGATGATGTTTCGCTGGGCCGCGTAGCCTTTACCGAAAAGAAGATCGGCATTTCCCTCGTCAGCAATGCCGTATTGTTTCAATTCATATTGGGCCTGGGCGATCTCCCGGGAGCCGATGAAAAAGGTGTTTTCGATCAACGCTGAAATGGCGCCGGGGATTGCCGTATAGTCGGCTTTTTTCGTTCCCCGATACTTGAGGTCATAGGCGACAAACAAGTTTATTTTGATGTTTTCGTCGCCGATTAAGCCGGATTCCTGCCAATTCAGAAAATAGCTTTTTAACAGATGCAAAAATTGCTTTCTGCCGGTCGCAAAGCCGATGCCAATATTGACGGTTTCTTCTTTCTCTCTTTTCATTGTATGCTCCTTTTCTGATTTATATAAAATAAACACATAAATCGCGTGCTGCCTATTTCCGGCATGACTTATGTGTTGTGCATGGTTCTTTCACAGAATCGTATCATGTTGTTTTTATATCACTTTAGAATTATAACATAAAAAAACATTTATTGCAAATGGTCATATGTTTTAGTGCATGATCTTGATTGACATTTTTGTTTTCCTATGTTAGAATGAACAAAATTCAGGGGAGCTTGTATCAGCAGGCTGAGAGGAAGTACTCAAACTTCGACCCTTAAACCTGATGTGGGTAATGCCACCGTAGGGAGTAAGGAATACTTGCTTTTCACGGCTCATGCCTCATCGGTTCGGCGCGGCGGTTTCCATTGCCGAAATTCTAACCGGTACATTCATCGCCCCTCTCGGCTTTACCAAGGGTTTTTACGCGATACTGATCGGCCATCTGATCGGCTGTAGCTTCCTTTTTTTGGCCGGTCTGATCGGTGCGAAAACGGAAAAGAGCGCCATGGAAACGGTAAAAATGTCCTTTGGTCAAAAGGGTTCCCTGCTGTTTTCATCCTTAAACGTATTGCAGCTTTTAGGCTGGACCGCGGTGATGATTGTCAGCGGC
>CALFRX010000245.1 GCA_937919295.1 uncultured Peptococcaceae bacterium
GCTCTTCCGATCTGGCATTACCGTCGTTGATATTGATGATCACAATCTCTTCGGGTTTTAGATTTTCATACGCTCTGCCGCTGGGGGTGATCACAAAATGACTATCGTTGAGACGGCAGCTAACATTCCCCCAAGTGCGGGCCACAAGTCCTGTTTGGAGCAATCGCTTGCCCATTTCGATCACTTGGCTTCTCGCTTCCATAAGTTGCATTTTTTAGTTTCCTTTCAAACAATAGGACGACATCGCCATTCCGGCCTGATAACCGCAAGACAGCGCGGCCTGTATATGAAAGCCGCCGGTATAGCCGTCAATATCAAGGACTTCTCCGGCGAAAAAAAGCCCTTCCTTTTTTTTGGACATCATGGTCTTGGGATCGATCTCTTTGACGCTAACACCACCGCCGGTGACAATGGCCTCGGCAAGCCGATGACAACGGGTCACCGTAAAGGGGAACGCTTTCAGCAGGCGTAGGATCGTTTTGCGGTCCTCCTTCGTCAACTGATGCCCCGCTTTTATCGGCTCAATACCGCTTCTCTGCGCAAAAACAGGAATTATTTTTCGGGGCAGCAGTTCTTCTAAGATGTGGATGTAGGAACGCTTTGAGAAGCTTTCAAAATCCCTCAAAAGCCTATCGTTCAGTTGCTTTTCATCCAAGGCCGGTTTTAGATCGAGGAGAAGCGTCAGCGGCGTCTCCGGATTTTTCGTGAAATGCAACGAGGCGGCTCTGCTCGCCGATAAAATCACCGGGCCGGAAAGACCGTCTGCGGTAAAAACAAGCTCGCCGAAACGGTGATCAAGAACACCGCCGCCGTCTTTCAAGGTGACGGCGACATTTCTTAGACTCAAACCCTCCAGCTGTTTCACATCAGCTTCCGCCACGGTCAGCGGCACCAAAGAAGGAAACAGCGGCGTTACGCTGTGACCGGCGGCGGCGGCGAAACGGTAACCGTCGCCGGTGGAGCCTGTCAGCGGGTAGGAGCAGCCACCGGTGGCCACGAGAACAGCAGCGGCGGGTCTCAAAACACCCTTCACTTTTACGCCTTTGACCGAAGATTCCCCCATGACAATTTCCTCGACCTCGCTTAAGAAATCCACTTTAGCGCCGGCTTTTCTAAGCTGGCGCTCAAGGCAGGAAACAATATCGGCGGAACAGTCCGATACCGGGAAAACCCGATCTCCCCGCTCGGTTTTTAGGGGCACGCCGCAATCGTTAAACCAGCGGATCACCGCAGAGGCGGGAAAATTCCGATAGGCGCTGTATAAGAATTTACCGTTGCCGGGCATGTTAGCCAAAAAGGCGGCCATGTCCGAATCGTTCGTCACGTTACAGCGGCCTTTTCCCGCAATCAGCATCTTCTTACCGAGTTTGGCGTTTTTTTCCATTAAAACAACGGGAACGCCGTTTTTGGCAATCATATAAGCCGCCATCATCCCGGCGGGGCCCCCGCCGATGACGATGGCGTTTTTTTTCTTCTCCAACATTTATTCCTCTCTGACCACATCGTTTTCCAGATCGCCGATGCCTTCCACGGCAACGCAAACCGTATCTCCGGGGAAAAGCGGGCCAACGCCGCTGGGCGTCCCCGTGAGAATCAGATCACCGGGGTAGAGGGTCATGACTTTACTGAGGTAGCTAACCATAGCGGGAATGGAAAAGATCATTTCCGCCGTATTGGACTTTTGTTTGACCTTCCCGTTCACCGTCAAGGTGATGGACAGTTGGGAAGGGTCGATGTTTGTCTGCACCCAGGGACCTACGGGCAAAAACGTATCAAAGGATTTGGAAATCGTCCACTGGCCGTGTTTCGGTTGCAGGTTACGGGCGGTTACGTCATTGGCGATGGTATAGCCTAAGATATACTTTGGCGCTTCCTCTGCCGTGATATAACGGGCTGTTTTGCCGATCACCACCGCCAGCTCCCCTTCGTAATCCATCTGGGTCACCAGCTCTTTGGGATAGACGATATGTTTTTTGGTACCGGTCACCGCCGAAGAAGGTTTCATAAAAAAAACCGGAGTTTCCGGCACGGGAATATGCAGTTCCTCGGCGTGATCTCGGTAATTGAGGCCGAGACAGATCGCCTTCGAGGGCGACACCGGGCAAAGCAGGGTCACTTCCTCTAAAGGATAGCCGATCCCTTCCCGAATCGGCTTATCGAAAATGGTGCCCGCCAGGGGATAAACCCTGCCGTGATCCACCATGCCGTAGCGCGGCTCTGTATTATGAATGAAGCGCGTCAATTTCATCGTGACACCCTCTTTCCGTAAAACGCATATTTATCTCCCCGGGGCCGTGTTTTAGGGACAACGGTGACTTTTTCTTTTTGGGGCGCTTCCCTTACGTCACCGAGCAAACGGCGGATTTCCTCTTTTTTCAAAAAACGCCATTCTCCCTCTTTCAAACCTTTACAGCTTAAAAAATCGATGTTGATTCTCATCAACGATAAAACCGGATGTTTGATCTCCTTGAACATCCGGCGGATCTGCCGTTTTTTGCCTTCGTGAATGATGACTTCCCAAACCGTGTCGCGGCCTTTTTTCGCCAGCAGACGAATCTTGGCCGGGGCAAAGGTTTCCTCTTCTATGACTAAGCCTTTTCTAAGCAGATTCAGTTGTTCCTCGCTGGGAGCGCCTTGTACTTCGACGCGGTATATTTTATTGATTTCTTTGGCCGGATGAAGGATCTTGTTGGTAAAGCTACCGTCGTTGGTCAGCAGCAACAGACCGGAAGTATCGATGTCAAGTCTACCCACAGGATACATGCGGACATGCCAATCGGGGAGCAAGTCCAATACCGTGGGCCTGCCATGGGTATCCCTGACGGTGCAAACGTAGCCCTTGGGTTTGTTGAGCAGAACATATATTTTACGTTCTTTCCGCTCCACTAATTTACCATCAACGGCAATTTTATCTTTGCCGAGATCCGCTTTGGTGCCGAGTTCCTTCACGACTTTCCCGTTGAGGCTGACGCGGCCCGCGGCAATCATTTCTTCCGCTTTGCGCCGGGAAGCAATCCCCGCCGCCGCCAATAATTTCTGCAATCGTTCTTCCATAATTTCCTCCATTTACTATTATAGGGGGAATGGATAAAATATACAAGTCTATTTTACCACTAAAAAAACGCTTTTGTAAGGTAAAACGCCGTTAAAAACGCCACGGCGTCGCCAATCAAGCCCACCCAAAGGGCATAGCGAAATTTTTTGACGCCCACGGCGCCGAAATAGACGGTTAAGACGTAAAATGTCGTTTCCGTGCTGCCCTGCATAATGGAAGCAAGACGGCCCACAAAAGAATCGGGGCCGTGTTCACTGATGATGCTGGCGGTGAGACCCAAAGAGCCGCTGCCGGAGAGGGGCCGCATCAAGGCCAAAGGTACCACATCGCCGGGAATCCCCAACCGGATACAGAAGGGCGACAACAGCTTTTGCAGCAAGTCCATGCCGCCGCCGTTGGTAAAGATGGCGATGGCCGAAAGCATGGCGATGAGAAAAGGCAGCAGATTCC
>CALFRX010000246.1 GCA_937919295.1 uncultured Peptococcaceae bacterium
CCATAGGTGCGGTGATAGGCCAGCACCAGCAGATCAGCGGCTGCTTTCGATGCCGAATAGGGACTGCTGGTATGGAGAGGCGTTTCCTCGGTGAAAAAGAGATCGGGCCGATTCAGGGGCAAATCGCCGTAAACCTCATCGGTGGATACCTGATGAAAGCGGCCGATGCCATATTTGCGGCAGGCATCCAACAATACCTGGGTGCCTAAAACATTGGTTTGCAGAAAAATTCCGGGATCTTCCACTGAGCGATCCACATGGCTCTCGGCGGCAAAGTTGACCACCATATCGAATTTTTCCTCTTCAAATAGGGAAAATATGCTGTTTCTGTCGGCGATATCACTTTTGACAAAACGAAAATTGCTTTGATTCAGTACGCCATCGAGGTTTTTCAGATTCCCAGCATAGGTCAGGTTATCGACACAGACCAGGCGGTCTTCTATATGATGCTCCTGCTGATCATAGATGAAATTACTGCCGATAAAACCAGCGCCGCCGGTGACAAGGATATTCATAGGTTTTCTCCTTTAAAGACAAAGTTGCAGTCGCTGTTTTTTAACAGCGGCGCGTTTTGATCTTTCGCCGATAAAATCGGAGCGCCAACGCCCCAATCAACCCCGATGAAAGGATCGTCAAAGCGAATGCTGCGGTCGCAATCAGGGCAATAGGGATTGTCCACTTTATAGAGAAAGATCACATCTTGACTGAGGGTAACAAAACCGTGGCCAAAACCGCGGGGCAGCAGCAGCTGGCGGTGATTTTCAGCGGTCAGTTCCACGCCGACCCACTGTCCGTAATGGGGCGAACCTTTGCGCAGATCCACCGCCACGTCCATCACGGCGCCTTGTACCACCCGCACCACCTTGGCCTGGGCCATGGGCTCCTGCTGAAAGTGGATGCCCCGGACAGTCCCCTTTTTTGCCGTAAAACTTTCGTTGTCCTGGACAAAACAAAAATGAAAACCGTAATTTTCCCATGCTGCAGTGGACCAGGTTTCCGTAAAATAACCGCGATGATCGCCGAAAATCTTCGGTTCTATGATATAGACACCGGGCAGCGCTGTTTCGATCCGTTCCATAATGACCTCTCTCAATATCTAATTTTTCCTTCGGCCACGCGTTTTAAATGTTCGCCGTAAGGTGATTTGCCGTAACGGCACGCCGATTCCTTTAGGGTTTCTTCGCTGATCCAGCCATTGATATAGGCAATCTCTTCCGGCGCGGAGATTTTGATGCTCTGGCGCATTTCAATCATGCGCACGAAATCCGCCGCTTCGCCCAAAGAATTGACGGTGCCCGTATCAAACCAGGCAAAACCGCGACCCATCAGTTTCACGTTCAACGTACGATCCTCCAAATAGAGGCGGTTCAAATCAGTGATTTCCAGTTCTCCTCTGGGGGAGGGTTTCACTCTTTTGGCCAATTCCACCACGCGGTTATCGTAAAAATAAAGCCCGGTGATGCAATAATTGGATTTGGGGTTTTGCGGTTTCTCTTCCACTGATAAGACTTTACCGCTTTCATCGAATTCCACAATCCCAAAACGCTCCGGATCCGAGACGTAATAGCCAAAGACCGTCGCCACTCCTTTTTCGGCATTCTCCACGGCACTTCTCAGCATGGAACGAAAACCGTTGCCGTAAAAGATATTATCCCCTAAAATCATGGCGCAGCAGTCGTCGCCAATAAAATCTTCCCCGATCAGAAAGGCCTGAGCCAAACCATCGGGAGAGGGCTGCACCTGATAGCTGAGGCGAACGCCGTATTGGGAACCATCGCCCAAAAGCTTCTCAAAGTTGGGCAGATCCTCCGGGGTGGAGATGATCAAAATATCCCGGATTCCCGCCAACATCAGGGTGGAGAGGGGATAATAGATCATCGGTTTGTCATAAACAGGCAGCAGTTGTTTGGATGTCACCATGGTGAGGGGGTAAAGTCGCGTACCGGCACCGCCGGCTAAAATGATACCTTTCATTGTTTCTCTCCCACTTGCGTATGATTACGGTCATTTCCAAAACAAATTAACCATACATCACAGATTAAACTTTTCCAGCGAATGGTACCATAACTGCCATACAATTTCAGCAGAGACAGCAGCTTTCTGTGTCGGATTAATTGCATTCGCTGTTGATGAAACACATGCTTTGCTTTGATTTTTTTGTTCCCTTCCAATAAGGGTAAATCAGCGGCCAAAAGCTCCGAAAGGATGCCTTCATAATGGACCATTTCCGTAAGTTTTCGTCTCAAATTCAATAGTTTCTTAATGCGGTGTTCTTCTCCGGCAGTATTATTCCCATGCCGCCGATGATCGCAACCGCAATACTTATACTCAAAAAAACATCCTTTTTCCGCGGCAAAAAGCGCAAAAATGAGATCATGAGGCACGGACAACTGACGGTAATACGAAGACGTCTCCTCAAAAAAGGAGCGGCGCAGTGCCATCGTCATCCCAGGCCAACGATAGGAATACAAAATATCATCGGTGGAAACAGACTCTAATTCTTCGCTCAACGACGACGACTCAATCATGAAACCGTGGAGTGGCTGATCGTTTTCATCAATAACACCAAAATTGCAGCTGAGCACCGCAACTTCGGGATGAGCCGCAAAAACCGCAGCCATTTTTTCAATTTTATCTTCCCGCCACAGGTCATCCTGATCAGATAAGAAAATCAGCTCCGCGGAAGATAAAGAAATCGCGTAATAAAAGTTTTGGATATAACCGAGGTTTACCGCATTGCGGTATAGCCTCCAATTCGCTTCGAGGTGGCGGGAAGTGATGAAATCGTTGATGATGGCCACGGAATTATCATTGGAACCGTCATCACAAATGATAACCTCATCTGCTTTTCGGCTTTGCTTATAAATAGAGGTCAATTGTTTTTCAATGAATTTTTCGCCGTTATAGACCGCGATGACAACAGCAATGCGCATAGATCAGATCTCCTTCCGGCGAATGCTAAAAGATGACCCGAGAAATATCAAAAAAGCGGTTCCCCATAACAGCCAAACCGCGAAAATGCTCATCCAAGGAGTAAAAAAGGATAGAAAAACCGGGGTCAAAGTGTTTCCATAGACCATAAAGCTACAGGGTGTTTGATATTTCAAAAAAAATGCTTCAATGATTCCAAAACTAGCGCCCCAGATCAACGAGAGGAACACAATTCCGAAAAGATGAAAATCATAATAAGCGTCGCTGAACAAATTACCTGTATTCAAATACGGCCGCACCAGATAATTCTCCGCGTTTTCTATCTTTTTGGTCAAACTGTCACTGCGGAGAATCACGTTAAAGGGTACCAATTCACGAATTCCCATGGCATAGCTTTTAGAAAAGCGTACCGCCTGATCAAAATTATCGTGACCCACAGTCAGGTAAGTATAAAAGAACAATACTTTAGGGGGCAACTGAAACACGGGCGACGCCGCTGTACCGTTATTCTCCCCGTTCATCTCTCCGTTTCCCCGTTGGTCGCTTTCCTGTTGCTGATTTCCGTTGTTATCATTGCTGATTTCGATTTGTTTCGGCTGCAGAAGGACACTTAAAGATTCATCTGTTAAGTTTCTTGCAACGCTACCGACCTCATAACCGGCAAACATGATAACAAAACAAAGCACCATAACCCAAAATTTTCTGTCGTTAAGGAAAAAGACGGCCGCAGACAAGGACAACGCCGCAACCATAAAGGTGCCTCGCGATACGATTAAAAGCGGCAATAAAAAAACGAGATAAATGATGGCGGCCCACAGCAGCACTCTTTTCATACGACTAAGCTTCTGCTTTTTCAAACAATAATAGCATAAACCGGAAGCAATCGTTCCCGCATAAGCAAAAATATTAAGTCGCGTATAAAAATCAGTGTAAGCGGCGGGGGAGTCAGAGAAGAAAGGCAGATACCCTTTTATATAGATATTTACGACAAAAGCGAGGAAGCTTACGGTAGCTGCCACCATACAAAGGGCGAAAAGCCGGTTCTCCTTCAATTCAAAAATAATACGGCTTTTCTCATTAAAAACCGTCCAATTATGCATATTAAGCTTTTTTGATAAAATAGGGAAGAAACCTCTTCCCAATTGCAAACCGCAAATCAGACAGAGGTAGCCAATGCCCGAATACCACCAGCTTTTAGCCACCCAAGCCACTTGATAATCTGTTAGCTGGAGTCCTGCCAGTCCCAACGTCAAAAGCCAAATACCGGAAAAAAGCGCCGGAAAACTAAAATAGTTTTTATGATCTTTCCATACAAAGTAACCGTATAAAACAACTGCCGACATCAAATAAAGCAGGCTCGCCAGATAACGGTGTTCTTCTATGATAAAAGGAGTACCACCAAATAGCAAAATACTCCAGATAATAACAGGAAGTAGTCCTTTCAATCCGTCCTTAAGATTCAATTCTTTCATTTTTTTCTTTCACCTGATTGATTTTTTTCTTTATAATTCTTCGGATATATTTCAAAAAGTAAAATACTCTTAATGAGCAATAAAAGCCATTGGAAACAATCCTCTGCTCTTTCAGTTTACGGCTATATCTAATTTCACCTTCGTGCATTTCTTTTAAATGGGAGGACAGCCCCGAACTTGCGTAAAATGGCTTAAAGGGATCAATTCTAAGCAAAGAAACAGGAAGATGATAATAACCATAGCCGGCGGTGCAAACGCGAAAGCAAAACCCAGCATCCTCCATATGGTGAACCCCCTCTTCAAATCCACCAACCTTTTCAAATACGGTCTTGCGCACCAATATGCTGGAAGAAGAAGGAAACGATTTCAGGCAAAGATCCTTAACTGTCACGCGGTATAAAGTATCAATTTTGCGGTGGAGAATCCTCAAAGGGATATCATCGTTATTGCAGCCGAGAAAATCAATTTCCGGGTGAGTTTCCAGGATGTCCCACTGGGTTTCGATCTTTTCCGGCAGCCAGAGATCATCTGCATCAATAAACGCTATCCAGTTGCCGGAAGATGCCCTAACGCCATCGTTACGGGCAGCGGCAACCCCGCCGTTTTCTTTATCTATGAGACGAATAATTATATCTTTATGCGCCTCGCGATACGCGGTGATTATGTCGTGCGAACGATCCGTAGAGCCATCGTTGACTACAATAATCTCTTGAATCAAGGATACAGCTGTTTGTTTGCGTACAGAGTCCAATACTTGTACAATGGTTTTTTCACTATTATATACAGGTATTACAACTGAAATAGCCAACGGTTTACCTTTCTATTTACGGCATGATCATAGAGTGCCACAATCATAGGGTGCCAATCTGAGGGGCGACGGAGGCTCTCACGGTCATGACCGTTTCTCTCCGGCAAGGATATGCTGTATCCCTTGATAGAATTTCTTTTCAAAACAATCGTGGGAGAATTGCTCTTCAAACAGTTTACGACAATTTTCCCGCATCAAATGGCACTCCCCAGCCAAAGAGCGAAGCAGCTGTGAGGCCGTCTCTTCCGCCGTTCCGGCCCAGGCAACCCCTACCCGATAGCGGCGAATGAAGTCCGCCGTATCACCGCTGATGGTGTTGACCACCGGTAAACCGCATTCAAAATAATCGATGCTTTTCATGGTCAGACCGATGCAAACCGTATCCTTTAATATATTGAGACCAAAATGGCATTGATCAAAAATCTTCTGTTTTTCCCCCATATCATACAGTTCGCCGTAAAATTTTACATCGGCACCGGCCCTTTTTAAGCCATCGAGAAAAGCATCTTTGTTCTCACCATTGCCGATCACATGTACGGTAACCGGTATTTTCGTGGCAAGCGCCTGGACAAGACTGCAGATCCGGGGAATGTCAATGATATTATTGATGGAACCCAAATAAGCGAGACTAATCTGCTGCGGGGGCAAAGAGGGCTCGCTGGAAAAGGGACGCATCTGCCGGGAAAGGTAGAGGGTAGATAGTTTCCCCTCCAAAGCGGAAGTGTCGATTACCGAATGAAAAAGGTCACATTCGGTGAAAACATGCTCCGCGCAACTGAGATATCGGTCTCTCAGATCTTTCCAGTACCGGCAGGGCAATAGATGCATCACGTTTTTGATCGGCAAGGTTTCCGGCCATAGGTCAAGGATATCAAATATCACCTTGACTTTACTGTGGCGGGCCTTATATTCCGCTGTGCGCTTCACCAGAGAGTTCGGCGGCACGACCACATAAAGGAGATCCGGATCAAAAGTTTCCGCTTTTTTCAACGCTTCTCTGGCAAAAATACGGTGAGAGTTGATTCTGGCAAAGGATAAATTCCGCCGGTAGGGTTTCGTCGGAATAAACACAAGATCATCTCTACGATCCGTTCTCCGTTCTCGCTGCAAATGGCGAAAATCCGATTCAATGTAAATCGGTTCATACCCCAAAGCGGCCAACTGCTTTCCCGCTGCCAGCATCCTCTCTTCGTAAAATTCAAAACAGGTGATCAACACCGCAGTCTTCTTTGCATCCATTTTCCGTTCTTACTCCGTACCGCTGGTAGATTCATCGGTTGCGCCAGTGAAAGCATCATCACCATAGATAGCCGTATGGATGCGCTTTTTCGCCTCATCCAAATCATAAATATAATACCAAACGCCGTCGCTGTCAATGCCGCCCCAAAGATCCGTTTCATAGGCGGCATCGGGAACCGTATATTGTTCGATACTGAAATCTGTTAGGGCGATGGGCGAAAGACCAAGAATCTCACTGTAACTCAGGGATGTTTCCGCCGTACCCAAAAACTGGCGGATAAAAGAAGGATAATCCGTCTTCGACATTGATCTGATCTTGCCGAAAGCCGCGGACAGCACCTTTTGCTGCCGGGTGGCGCGGGCATTGTCGCTATCCAACTTACGAATACGGGAATAGGAAACGGCCTGTTCACCGGTGAGATTCACCTCGCCGGCAGCATCAATCGTGGTTGTCCCGGGGAAATACTGTACCGCCAAAGCGTTGGCCATATCCACTTCCGCCTGGCTCAAGGTCAAAGTAACACCCCCCACCGCGTTGATGATCGTCGCCAGTTGGTTGAAGTTGACGGTGATATATTCTTTGATATCGAGATCAAAAGTCTCATTCAGGGTCTTGATCGCCAAAGTGGGACCACCGTAGGCATAAGCCGCGTTGATTTTGGTCTCCCCATGACCGTCAATGGGCACTTTGCTATCCCTTAAGATCGAGGTCATTTTGATAATGTTTTTGTCCTGATTTAGGGTAAGGATAATGATCGTGTCACTGCGCCCGGAATCTTGGCTGGTATCCCTGGTATCCACGCCGAAGAGGGCGATATTCGTAATACCGCCGACACTGACCTCTTCCTTAACGCCCAGTTCTTTATCATCATTGGTAAAGCTCACCGTGTTCAAATTGCCGAATAAATAGAAAAACGCGCCGCTCACCGCAATGATCATCATCAAAATAATCAGTAATATGATAATAACTGTTTTTAAAATCCGGTTTTGCTTTTTCCTTCTTGCTACTTGCTTTTTACCTGACATATTTTTTCCTATCTTAACAATTAATTTTATTTATAAAAAATTAGTTTTATTTCAGTATACTTGAATTATTCTAAATAATCAACCAAAACAAAAAAATTAAGCTAAAACACGGGCAAATTTACGATAAAATACGGCAAAATGACAATACTTGTTGCCGTCTTTTTCGTTGAAGGTGCTTCTCCCGATAAAACCCGTAAAACATGAAATCACCCTGCCTTATGCTTCAATTTATCATAAGACAGGGTGATTTGTCTTCCACTTTTGTTAAGCGTATGCGTGAAAGTCTGCTAACACAGACTTTCATCCTCTTCTTTTTGCGTCCCGTTCCCGCACAGCGTCGATAACAACATCTTCCAGAGCATTGTTGATGCTGGCGGTCACCGGATTTTCATCTTCTCTCAGTTGCTTGGTGACCCGGTCAAAACAGTGATTGCAGAAATATTCCTCCCGCACAAGATAGGCTTTGCCGGGAGCAATGCGCTGGCTGCAATTTTTACAAATCAACATAAAACATCCTCCTTTTTTGTTTATTTTCCCGCAAAGGAGCCGGTTTTATGTCGCGATTCGATGGTTCCGTAAAGGGAAAAAATGTTATACTTGCAAAATGCATAAAAACACGAACAAACCGCCCTATTTGTCGAATTGAAAGATCACAGCTTCTATGTTAGAATTATATTTTAATAAGGAAGGGATTTGTGGACAGGAAAACTTTGATCTTTTTTGCCGGTTTTCGATACTGCCTGCTTCACACCAGGCGAGTCCCCCGATGGTCCATGGAAGGAGAAGAACGATGATTTTACCATTTCAATATATCAAAAACGGACGCGAACTCGGCGGTCTGACCGCCGCTGACGGCAAAAAAACAAAATGCCGTCTGCTTTTACGAACAGGTGAACTTTTTACCGCCGATGAAAAGGAAATTCTATCCTTAAGCGAGGATTATAAAATCAAAACCGTCGTTGATTTTAGAGATAGCAGCGAATGCGAAATACGCCCCGATAAAGAGATCCCCGGCGCCGTCTACCACCAGATCCCCATATTGCCGCCACAGCCGAAAGAAATCCGCGACAAGCTGATGACCATGCTCATGCATGAACCCAAAGCCACGTTTTTACGGATCTATGAAAACATCGCCGAGAATAATGATGCCGCCGCCGCTTACCGGAAGTTTTTCCAGGTCATCCTCGAAAATCAAGGCGCCCCGTTGCTCTACCATTGCCGCCAAGGGAAAGACCGTACCGGTATTGCCTCGATTCTGCTTTTATCCGCCCTTGGTGTGCCGGAAAAAGAAGTACTCAAAGATTATTTTATGACCAACGAGCTATTAAAAGCCGATTTTGAAGCGCTGAAAGCCCAGAATACCCCGGAAGAACAACTGATCAAAGCACGAGATATCTTGTTTGTTACCGAGGAATGCGTCCATGGCTATCTTGGGCTGTTGAAAAGAAACTGGGGCGGAGTGGAAGGATATCTGCAAGGCGCGCTCTGCTTGGGACAGGATGATCTAACGACGCTGCGCGCCATTTATACCGAGTGAGGGCAAAAACCCGCTTGTCCCCGTAATCCATAAAATAAGGGTGCCCCTTGCGTTTTTACGACTTTTAGGACACCCTTTTCTTATTCGGATGCTTTTTCCGGCAATCCAGTAACAAAAAGGAGGCCTTTTTCATATTGTACAGTATGAAAATCATTAAAGGAGGCCCCAAATGAGCAGAAAATGTTGCGGAAATCGTTCCTCGGATTGTAGTGGCTGCAACGGATGCGGATGTGGGTATGGTAATGGCTGTGATTGTGGCGGCGGCTGTGGATGCGGCAACTGCACAGGTTGCTTTGGCTGCTGCGATTACAGTTGTGTCTTAAGTTCCATCTATAATGTCTATACGCTTCAATATCTTGCGTCTATATTGTACGCTTTCTTAGGTTGCGGATTCACAGGCCCGTGCAGCCCCTGTTGCCCCTGCGGCATACCGTCACCCGGTCCCTGCGCCTGCAACAACGGCGTCGCCGCCCAGTAAAGCAAAGCCATGGAAGCGGAAAAGACCGCTGGCTTAATCCCTTCCGGTGACGGTATCTCCGGTGCAGGCACACCTTGCGCAGATACACTCTGCCTTGAGGAGCCGACCGAAAGCATTCCGTGGGACAGTGCAAATGGCAGCGATGCACTGTGGCAGGGCAGTCCTTATGACCATATCACCTGCGGTTGTACCCCCTGGTGGTATATCCCCTGCAATAACGGCGCACCGTGGTACGCACAGTTTTTGGTTAACGTCTATGCTTATGAGACCTGCGTCCATTCGCTATGCTGTCTTTTCCGTTGTCCGGATGGTTACCAATGCTGCCCGTGTCAAAAAGGAAATGAGGAAATATGACGACAAAAACCCGGCTTCGCCGGGTTTTTTTATATAAACCGCATTTTCAGCGCGTTTATCCGAAAAATCAACGGTTTATGAAAATGAGCGCCCTTGAAAAAAAAGCACTTTTCTGATAAGATAACATTATACTAACGTTAAGGAAGGTTTATCATGAATATCTATGAATCCGGAGAAGATTATCTGGAAACGATCCTGATGTTAAAAGAACGCAACGGCAATGTCCGTTCCATAGATATCGCCCACGAAATGAATTTCAAAAAACCCAGCGTTAGTTACGCGATGAAGCAGTTTCGGGAAAATGGTTATATCTTCGTGGATGAGGATGGCTTTATCCATTTGACAGAAAGCGGAGAACAAATCGCCAAGCGGGTTTACGAACGCCACCGTGTTTTGACGCAGCTTTTGCTTTTCCTCGGTGTGTCAAAGGAAAACGCCAAAAAAGACGCGTGTAAAATCGAGCACGACCTCAGCGAGGAGACCTTTGATTGCATCAAAGGCTATCTCATGAAAAGCGGGATCAACATCAAGCTTTAAAATGTCGATACGCTTCAATATCTATAGTCTATCCGTAGGTGTACGCAAGAGTCCCCTCCACTGGGGACTCTTTTTTTGCATTCAGGTGTGTGACACACCGAAAAAGCGTTCGATCTCAATCATTGCACTATCGATGGAGTCAGCGCCGTGAATGATATTTTCCGAGGTACAAAAAGCAAAGTCACCGCGAATGGTGCCGGCGGCGGCGTCTTCCACCTTTGTCGCCCCCATCAGGCCGCGCACGCCCTTTACCGCGTTTTCACCCTCGACAACCATGGCGAGAACCGGACCAGAGGTCATAAAGCGCAAAACTTCGGGGAAAAAGGGGAAATCGGCGATATGGGCATAATGTTCCCGTAAAATAGCCTCGTCCAGGGTCATCATTTTTGCCTCGGTAATGCGATATCCCTTGTTTTCAATTCTTGAGATCACTTGCCCCATCAAACCCCTTTTGACACAATCGGGTTTCAGCATAACATAAGTTTTTTCCATGCCCATGATGTTTTACCTCCTGAGAATGTCTATATATCCTCCATTATAGCATCTGCGTCAACCCCTCATAAGGAAGACGGCAGGAAAAAATACCGGCAAAAACCCGCGAGAAAATCAGATCAGGGATATTTACTTAATTCCTACTATTTTATATAATGAGGAAAAGGCTTCGCGCTTATACCCAAAAAGGAGAAAACAGTCATGTTAAAAGCAGGAGACATTGCCCCGGAAATTCAATTACCGGATCAGGACGCAAAAATAACCCGGCTTTCCGATTTCAAGGGGAAAAAAGTCGTGCTCTATTTCTATCCCCGGGACAACACCTCAGGCTGCACCCGGCAGGCAGCATCGTTCAGAGAGATCTATGAAATCCTCCTAAACCACGGCGTTGTTTTGCTCGGCGTGAGCAAAGACAGCGTCGCCTCCCATCAAAAGTTTGCCGCCAAAAACAGCTTGCCCTTCCCTTTGCTTGCCGATCAAAACCTTGACGCCATCAAGGCTTATGATGTTTGGCAGGAAAAGAAAATGTATGGGAAAACCGCCATGGGCGTGGTGCGCACCACGTATATCATCGATGAAAACGGCGTGATTGAAAAGGTTTATGAAAAAGTAAAACCCGACCGTAACGCCGCCGAAGTATTGGCATATCTGAACCTTTAGCCCAAGAAAAGCAGCGCCACAAAACACATAAAAGAATCGGCGTTCGGGTACATCTATGTATACCGGCGCCGGTTTTCTGTTTTAGGGGATTTCAACTGCGCCCATACCGCCGTATGATTTAGCCTTTAGATAAAGCGATCCTTACCCTTTGATTAGGAAAAGACAGTGCCCATATTTTTAATTTTCATTGACGAAAAAGTGTGCTATAATCAACAAAAATAGAAAACAGAAAAAAGGAAAAAAAGGAAGTACAGGGATTCAAACACGATGAAGTTTTTAAAATATCTTTTGATTTTTATTCCCCTCAGCATTCTCAGTGAATTTTTGGGCTTTTCCGCGACACTGATCTTCGTTTTTGCGGCATTGTCCATCATTCCCCTGGCCGGATTCATGGGGGAGGCCACGGAAGAGATCTCCTTTTATACGGGGCCGAAAATCGGCGGTTTTCTCAACGCCACCTTTGGCAATGCCACGGAGCTGATCATCTCCTTCTTTGCTTTAAAAGCGGGCTTATTTGAGGTGGTGAAAGCCTCCATTGCCGGTTCGGTCATCGGCAATATCCTTTTGGTCCTCGGCGCCAGCATGTTGGCGGGGGGGATAAAATACAAGTCCCAGCGCTTTAATATCAAAGTGGTGGAAATCAGCGCCAGTATGCTGCTTTTCGCCGTTGTCGGTCTTTGTATTCCGGCAATTTTCACCCATACCGTCAGCGATGTTTTACTGAATACCACTTACGAAAAGCTGAGCATCATCGTGGCGGGGATCATGTTTCTCATCTATCTCCTCAGCCTGTTCTTCTCCTTTTATACCCACAAAGATATCTATTCCGCAGACCATTCCCAGGAAAGCAGCGCCAAGTGGTCACTGAAAAAGGCCGTTACCGTTTTGGTGCTGGCCACGTCGGTGATTGCTTTGGAAAGTGAATTCCTCGTCGGCGCGGTGGAACCGATGACGGAATCTCTCGGTTTAAGCAGCTTCTTTGTGGGGATCATCCTGATTCCCATTATCGGCAATGCCGCGGAACACACCACGGCCATCACCATGGCACTGAAAAATAAAATGGACGTAGCAGTGGAAATCGCCATCGGCTCCAGCCTGCAGATCATCCTCTTTGTGACGCCGGTTCTTTTATTCCTGAGCCTGCTCTTTACCCCCATGAGCATCATCTTCAATGAATTCGAACTGGTGGCTTTGGTGGTGGCGGTGCTCATTGCCAACCGCGTATCCAATGACGGCGAATCCAATTGGCTGGAAGGGATTCAGCTTTTGGCGGTGTACCTGATCATTGCCGTCGCCTTTCTCTTCGTATAAGTTAAAAGCCTAAAAGCCTGACCGGCAAAGCATCACCCCCGGTCAAAAAGGGTCTTTCGCGTTATCGTTAGGTGAAAAAAGGTCTTTCCTTAAAATAAAACCGTTTCCTACTATTTATGGAAAAACGCGTTGTTTTCATCTGGACGTTTAGCGTATTATTTGGTATAATCAAAAAAAGACGATCCTGTTTCGATATTAAGAGAATCGAGATGATAACATATGAAAAAAGTTAAAATCATCGCCATCGTGGGTTCTTTGCGCAAAGATTCCTTCAACCGTCAGCTGGCTCTTGCCGCCAAAGAAGCAATCGGGGAGCGGGCCGATTTTGAGCTCCTGGACTACAACGACGTTCCCCTGTTCAATGAGGACATGGAATATCCGGCCCCCGAAGCGGTGGAGCGGGTCCGGGAAAAGATCAAAGCCGCCGACGGTGTTTGGTTCTTTACGCCGGAATACAACCACTTCTTTACCGGCGTGCTGAAAAATCTTCTCGATTGGCTCTCCCGGCCGGTCAGCACCGGTGAGCCTCGGGTCGTCATCGGCAAACCGGCGGCCATCAGCGGCGCTACCCCCGGCATGAGTGGCACGGCACTGGCCCAAGATCATCTGGTGACACTGATCAGCTTTTTGGATATGAAGGTGATGAACGCGCCGCGCCTCGTCATCCCCCACGTGATGCAACAGCTAAACGCAGAAAAAGCGTTGGAGCTAACCACCAGCGCTCCTTATCTCAAAAAACAGGCCGACGCTTTTCTTGACTTCATTCAAAATTCAAAATAAAGAATAACTCCTTTATCAACGTAAAAAGCCCGCCGAAGACGGGCTTTTTTGCGCATTCGCACAAAGTTAAGACACCGCTAACAGCATGAAATCATACTGTTAGCGGTGTCAAAAGAGAAATGGCTATGTGATTGGGAACGGGTTATTGTAATAACTGAAGAACGCCCTGGGGTTGCGTGTTCGCCTGAGCGAGCATGGACTGGGCGGCCTGGGTCAAGATGTTGTTCTTGGTCATTTCCATCATTTCTTTGGCCATGTCAACGTCGCGGATACGGCTTTCCGCAGCAGTCAGGTTTTCAGAGGTGGTACCTAAGTTGTTCACCGTGTGTTCCAAACGATTCTGCAAAGCACCGAGGTCGGCGCGGGTGCCGGAAACCAGGTTGATGGCGCTGTCGATGGAATCAATGGCCGCATTGGCGTCATCCTGGGTGGCCACGGAAACGGCGCTGACGCCGATGCCGATGGAGCTCATATCGTCAATACCCAAGCGGACTTGCTGGTCGGAGCTGCCGTTGGCGCCGATCTGGAACATCAAAGTGCCGGCGTTGCCGGTAGGGTCCTGGGTCGTTGTGACATTGGGCACATCTGTTGCAGCAGCACCTGCATCAAATGATAGGGTGCCACTGAGAGAAACAGTGGTGTTCTTCGCGATATTGGCGGCGGTTTGTTGCACAGCGGTGGTTTCGTCGGGAACGTTCTGTTTCAGAATGGTATCCGCAGCTTTTTGGATCGCCTTGTTGATATCTTCCGCAGTATATGTATTCGCGTCAGTCTTCGTACCAAAGGTAACAGTAGCGGCGCCGGTCGTATCTGCAAAGG
>CALFRX010000247.1 GCA_937919295.1 uncultured Peptococcaceae bacterium
ACCGGATCGGTCAGCGCTACCGCGTCATGACGGACTGCTTTTGTCAAAGCTACCTTTTCGCGCCTTTTGAGCGCTGCGCCATATCCGAATTGCCGTCCATTGCGGCAGCAGGGATAAAAACCGTCGCCATTGACGCCACTTTTTACGACGCGGCGGCCACCGCCGCCATAACCGAAATATATCTGCATGTGTTGACCGCAACAACAGACGGCAGGTCTATGGAGGATGTCCTGACAGCAATAAAGGAATTGGTCAAACAACCTCTCGCCCCGCTTTTCGCCGAAAAATAAAACAAGGGAAATGATCTCTTAAAGCAGCAAAATACCAACGCAGAAAGCTGCTTTGGTACAAACCCCGTGAAGGAAGCCAACGGGTTCTTTGCCGCAAAAAAGAGCATCATTTCCCTTATTTGATCAAAACCGTTTTTTAAAAAGATCCGCCCCTCCTCAAAGCCGCGCTACTGTAAATCATTACAATAAGCCCTTGTGATGATTTCCTCCACTTCTTCAACGGCAGGTTGCACCGGGTTCGTGGCCAAAGTCGGGTCTTCCATGGCCATGGCAGCCAAAGCGGGAATATCGTCAGCGCGGAAACCGACCTCCCGCAAAGTGGGGATTTTGGCGGCGGTGATCATCTCGTAAAAATGGGCCACGACTTGTTTTGCGGCAATGGATTTATCGGTAAAACCGCAGGCCACGCCGAGATCGGCAATGCGTTCCGGGATCGCCTGCCGGTGAAAGTCCATGACGTAAGGCATGAATAGACCCACGGCCTGACCGTGGGGAACGGGACATATATTTTCAAGCTGAAATCCGATGCTGTGGATCAAACCCAAGCCGCTGTTGGAAAAGGCGTACCCCGCCAAAGCCGCGGCCCAGCACATGTCGGTGCGGCTGTCAAGATGATAGGGCTCATGGAGCGTTGTCAGCAAAGCCCCGTTAACGAGGCCTGCGGATTGCAGCGACAGACCGTCGGTAAAAGGATTATGGTTTACAGCACAATAAGCTTCCACCGCGTGACTCAAGGCGTCCATACCCGTAGCCGCCGTGACTTCACCAGGCAGATCCAGCATGAGCTGGGGATCGCTGACGGCAAAAGCCACGAGACAATGATGATCGAGGGAAACCGCTTTCGTGTGGTTTTCCCGGTTGGTCAAAACAAAGGCCCGGGTCACTTCGGAACCGGTGCCTGCCGTGGTATTCACGGCGATCACCGGCACTCCTTGATGCACCGTACGGTTGACCCCGATATAATGCTGAATCGCGCCGCCGTTGGCTGCCACCAGGGAAGCGCCTTTGGCCACATCGATGGGGGAACCGCCGCCAACGGCAATGAAATGGTCGCATTTTTTTTCAGTGTAAAGAGCCGCGGCACGGTCAACCGTGGCGGCGTCAGGGTTAGAAATCACCCGGTCAAAAACGTAATAAGGAATCCCCGCCTTTTTCAGTACGTCTGTCACGGCGGCCATAACAGGAGCAGACGCCAAAAAAGCATCGGTGACAATTAAGGCGCAGGTGAGATTGGCTTCTTTTGTAAAGTCGGTAATGGCCTGGATACTGCCGGGTCCAACGGCAAAACGGGGCGGATAAAAGAGTTCGGTATAATTCATCATAATCCCTAATCATTTATTTTCTTGATTCTTTTTGTTTTCCCTTGAGCGGATTTCCTTATTTTACCGGCTTTTTTGTGGCAAATAAGATGCCCAGGGTGTTGGGACCGCAATGGCTGGAGATCGTGCAGCTGGCCTTGGTCTCCATCACACGGTCAAAAGGCATGACGCTTTCAATGGTTTCGCGCACAAGATCGACGGTGTCGGCGTCGATGCTGGAATAGGTAATAAAAATCTTGTCGGTCAGAATATCGTCGTACTGTGCCAAAGCGTCTTTGACGTATTTTGTCAGTACTTTGCTAAGGCTGCCCCGGTACTTTTTACCCACCTGCATACTGCCGGAGCTGTTGTCCACGACAATACAGGGCTTGATGCTCAAAAGATTGGCGGAAAGCGCCGCCACCGAGGAGCAGCGGCCGCCGGCATGGAGAAATTCCAGGGTATCGAGGATGAAGCTGCCGTGATAACAGCCGGTATGTTCATTGAAATACGCTTGCACTGCGGCGGCGCTCATACCGTCGGCCAGCATTTTCCTAGCATCGATAATTTGCAGGCCGATGGCCCCCGAAAGATTGCAGGAATTGATGGGATAGATATGCCCCAGCTCTTCTCCGGCAAGGACGCAGTTTTGATAGGAACTGGAAAGGGCGCCGCCAAGACAGAAATGGAGGATATCATGACCTTGTTCCACCCAAGGTCTGAAATAATCCAGATATTCTCCAGTGTTGATGGCTGAGGTCTTTGGTAAAACCTTTTTTTCACGATAAATCTGGAAGATTTCCGGCGGTGTGATATTGACGTTGTCGATATATTCCCGATCTCCGATATGAATATGATACGGTATGGTATTGACTTGAAATTCTAAAAGTAAATCTTCGTTTAAATCACAGGTGCGATCCGCACTAAGAACAACGGTCATTTTTTCTCCCCTCTTGTTCACGATCGCTTCATCACGATATCGCTTGTTTTTATAATAGCACATTTCATAAATGAAGGGAATGCTTTTACTTCATTTTTTTAATAATGATTCACTATCCATTTCAAATTTCGGTTTTGGCCGTAAAAACGCGGTTCCCGTTTCATACAGGAACCGCGTTAAGTGATTAATCAAAGAACCCTTTCTGTTTTCCTTCCGCTTATTCCTCTTTGCCCTTTTGGGCATAAAACTCTTTTGCCGCGGCAAAGAAAGTATCAATGTTTTTCCAGGGCGTCAACGGCGGGATGTCGCAGCCGGAGGAAACCACGAAATTCCCCTGGCCGGCGCAATCTTCCATCACTTTCAGCGTGGCGTCTCTCACTGTTTCCGGCGTTCCCTGGAGGAACACGCCGGCGGGATCCACGTTCCCCAGGACGAGGACGTCTTCGGGCATCTTGCGGACAACCTCTTTCATATCGACGCCATTGCCAAAATGATAACCGGCGGCGTTGGACATCAAGATCGTGGGCAGCATCTTCACGGCTTCGTTGCCGCAATTATGATAGATCACGATGAAATCATCATCGGTCACGGCGTTGACGATGCGCCGGACATAGCGGGCGGAAACCTTTGTCGCCAAGTCCGGCGAAAGGATCCCGGCCAAAGGCTCGGCAATCACGATGCCGTGAGCGCCGGCTTCTTTATAAGCCAAAACATAGTCGATCAGAAATTCCGTAACTTTTTCCAAAACAGTATGCACCATTTGCGGTTCGGTATAACAGTAGACCATGATCTCATTGACGTCCATCAGACGGCCGGCCAAGGAGAAGGGACCGATGCAACC
>CALFRX010000248.1 GCA_937919295.1 uncultured Peptococcaceae bacterium
GCTCTCCTGCGGACAGACCCATCGCCGTATAGGAAAACCCCGCGTGGGCCCAGCCACCATTGGTGAAGAGCCAGGAAAGGGCGAGGACAGCACCGGCCATGGCAAAACCGATCAGATAAAAATAGACGAAGGCGGTAAAAAAACGCTTCCCCGTTAAACGCGGGAAGGCGACTTTTACCATCAGCAGAGAGAATAACAACTTTATATACCACGATCGCCAAAAGACAAGACCCGGCAAGACTGTTAGCAGGCTATAAATACCGCCCAAGGACGCGGCGGCCACGGGGAAGAAAAACCGCGTTTTGAAGTTACCAAAGCGCATCACCGCAAAAAGCAGGGCGAGATCCATAAGAAAATCGGTAAAAAAGAGCAGGTCTCCATAGACGGTACAGACAGTCATTGGCCATCCCCCCTTGTTCTCATTATAGGACGGGAGAACGAAGAACATTGTCATGATCAGGGAATAACCGTATCAAAAAAACTGACAAAAACGCCGTTGATTCTAAAAAAGTACTTGTCATATTTCTTACCGCTATGTTATACTTTGGGACAATACCTTAATGAGGTAAGCCTTGTAAAATTTATGAGAGGAGGAGGTTTTTATGACCGGTGCAGAAGTCGTTGTTGAAGTATTGAAAAGAGAAGGTGCCACCACGATTTTCGGCTATCCCGGAGGTATGGCCCTCCCTCTCTATGACGCGTTATATGAATCGGGAATCCGACATATTTTAACCAGGCATGAGCAGGGGGCGGCCCACGCCGCCGATGGTTACGCCCGGTCCACGGGGAAGGTCGGCGTTTGCATCACCACCTCCGGCCCCGGCGCCACCAACTTGGTGACCGGCATCGCCACCGCCAATATCGATTCCATTCCCATGGTCTGCATCACTTGCCAGGTGCCCCGGGCCGCCATCGGCAAAGATTCCTTCCAGGAAGCCGATATCCGGGGCATCACCACACCGATCACCAAGCATAATTATCTCGTGGGTGATCCAGATGAGCTGGCCAAAGTTTTACGCCAGGCCTTTTACGTGGCGCGATCGGGCCGTCCCGGCGTTGTCGTGGTGGATATTCCCAAAGACCTGTTTCTCGCCGAAATCGAGCCGGATTTTGAGGAAGATATCACCACAAAGGCGTATCATCCCACCTATGAGGGTGATCTCGAAGAAGTAAAAACCGCGGCGTCACTCATGGCCGCGGCCAAAAAACCCGTTTTCTTTGTGGGCGGCGGCGTCAACCGGAAAAGCACCGCCTTGCTCTTTCGTCAACTCGCCGAAAAAACTGGTATCCCCGTGGTCAACTCCCTGATGGGAGTTAGCGTCTATCCCAACGATGAACCGCTGCACCTCGGCATGCTGGGGATGCACGGCACCGTCCCCGCCAACCGCGCGATCTGCGATTGCGATCTCCTGATCGGTATCGGCGTGCGCTTCGCTGACCGGGTCACCGGCAATGTCCAGAATTTTGCCAAAAACGCCAAAATCGTTCAATTTGAAATTGACCCTGTGGAAATCGACAAAACCGTTAAAATCGACGCCCGTGTTTTGGCCGATCTTCAATGGTCCCTGGCAGAGCTTTTGAAAATTGTCAAGAGACCAGAGATCAAACCGTGGCAGGATACGGTGAAAAAATGGAAAGCGGAAAAACCCATTGTCTACGGAGAAGCCGTAGGGGAAGAGATCAAACCGCAAAAGGTCATTGAAACCGTCTCCCAACTGACCAAAGGCGAAGCCGTCGTCGTC
>CALFRX010000249.1 GCA_937919295.1 uncultured Peptococcaceae bacterium
TAACGCCGATTCAGGTCACCACAGCGGCGACCGCGGCTGCCGCGGCAGCCGCACGGCGGGGAAATGCCGCCTACGATACGTACGAAGAAGATTATGAGGAAGTCCGCAGCCGCAGAAAAGACAACGGCGGGAAAAAGAAGAGGAAAGACAGCGTAGAAAAGAGCAATAAAAAATTGGTCGTCGCCATTATCCTCATCGCCACCGCAATCATTCTGCTTTCCGTGGGCGCCTTCGCGCTGATTCGAAATATGTCCGATGCCAAAGAGGTGGAAGTTCCCGATGTTATCGGCCTTACCGAAGCCGAGGCCATCAATGATCTTGAAGGGCTCAACCTGCAATACAAGATCACCGAGGCAGAAACCGACAAATACGACCCCGGTATCGTTATGGACCAAAGCATTGCCGCAGGTACCATGGTAAAAGAAGGGAAAGTAATCGAATTGACGGTCAGCGTGGCCAGCGATGAGATTGAGGTACCCGACGTGACCGGCATGACCCAGGATAAAGCAACCACAGAACTGGAAAACGCGGGCTTTAAAGTAGAAGTAAAGGAAGAAACCTCTGATTCCGTGGAGGCGGGGAAAGTGATTCGCCAGTCTCCCAGCGGCGGCAGAAAACTGGTCAAAGATGAAACCGTGATCATCATCGTCAGCACCGGCGTAGAAGATGTGACCGTACCCAGCCTGATCGGACTCACCAAAGAAGACGCCATCGCGAAACTGGGCTCTTCCGGTTTGAAATACAGCATCACTTCTTATGAATACAGCAAGGATTACGCCTCCGGCTATGTGATTTATCAGAATTACAGTTCCGGCGAAGCTGTTGCGCCAAATACCGTGATCAATATCAAAATATCCAAGGGGCCGGAGCCGGCCCCAGAGCCGACGCCAACGCCGGATCCAGGCACCGGGGATAATCCTGCTGATGAAGAAGAAAAGGAATGACCGCAAGGTGGTAATATGGCAAAAGGCTTACTGATCAAGGGATATAACGGTTTTTATTACGTGGAAGCCGCTGGTGAAATCTGGACCTGCTCTTTAAGAGGCCGGTTTCGTATTAAAAACCAGGATTTTCTGGCCGGGGATTACGTAGAATTTACAAAACTCGACTATCCCAAAGGCGTGATTGAAAAAGTCTATGACGGCAGGACGAACCAATTGGTTCGTCCTGCCGTTGCTAATGTTGAAAAAGCCCTTATTACCTTTGCTTTTGCCAATCCCCAGCCGGATCTTTTGCTTTTGGACCGCATTTTAATTCAGGTGCTGTTTCAGGGGATCACACCGGTGATCTGCTTTAACAAGCAGGATCTTCTTGATGAAGCAACCGCTTTGGCTTTGATGAAGCCGTACCAAGACGCGGGCTTTGAAACCGTGGCGGTTTCCGCCGGCGAAAATAGGGGGATCGAAACGCTGAAAGAAAAGATTAACGGGCGCATCGTTGTTTTGGC
>CALFRX010000250.1 GCA_937919295.1 uncultured Peptococcaceae bacterium
GCCACCGTCTTTGGCTTGGCTGACAATACGGCTCTTGACTGTGGCGGCGTTTCTGTCTTTCCAATCTTTGGGATCCACAGACCAAAGAATCAGGGGGCAATTGGCCCTGGCTTTGACATTGCTGTTATAGCTGCCGCCGGGGGGACGCAAAACGAGTTGTCCCACATCGTGGCCGACGGCACCGTTGATGGCATTTTGCGTTTTACTCAATTCCGCGTGAAAGGAAGCATCACCCAAAGAAGCGAGATTCGCGTGATCCCAGGAATGATTGGCGATTTGATGACCTTCCTCGTATTCCCGCTTCACCATGGCGGAATAGGAGGAAACGCGGTTGCCCACCACAAAGAAGGTGGCCTTTACGTCTCTTTTGGCCAGTTCGTCCAAAAGCGTTGCCGTATATTTGCCGGGTCCGTCGTCAAAGGTGATGGCCAGCAGCTTACTGCCTGTTGTTGCACTTGCTGCCGTTGTTTCTTCTGCGCCAAGGGGTACGGCGACCGTTAACAGCAGGGCGATGGTGAGGATCGTCGTGAGAATCGTTTTTTTCATTGTTTGTCTCTTTCCATTTTGGCTTGCATCCCCAGAAAAGCCAAAGCAATCCCCCAGCGTCTATCAGCAGGACGATGATACAGAAAATCAGGAGACCCCAAGGGAAAAGGGCTTGATCCGTATCTTTTTCGCCATTGCTATTTTGTTTGTCCTCTGCCTTTGTTGATTCCTCTTCTTTGGGGAGCGGACCCAAATCGACACCGTCGTTGGGCGCTTCTTTGTAGACTTCACCGTCTGTCAGAGGAATGCCTTTTCTGCGGAAGAGCTCACTAACGGTAACAAAGGTATAGCCTTGAGCTTGCAGTTCATCAATGGCGGCGATGGCTCCCTGTATTGAGGTGGGGTAAAGGTCGTGAACCAGAATGATGCTGCCGTCTACGGTATTGGCAATAATGCTGTCTTTCACTGTTTCCGTGTCCCGGTATTTCCAGTCTTTGGGATCGACGGACCAGAGGATCAGCGGTGTGCCAACGCTGCTTTTTACCGTATCATTATAGCTGCCGCCAGGTGGGCGCAGCAGCATTTTACCGAGATCGGCGCCGGCGGCCTCGCTGATCGCCGTTTCCGCCTGGCTGATTTCGCTCTGGATACCTGCGGCGTCGAGAGTGGTGAGCTTCGCGTGGCTCCAAGTATGGCAGGCCAGCTCGTGGCCTTCCTTATATTCTCTTTTGATCATGTCGGGATACTCTTCCACGCGGCTGCCGACAATGAAGAAAGTGGCTTTGACATCACGCTTTTTCAACTCGTCCAATAATTCGTTGGTAGCATTACCGGGTCCGTCGTCAAAGGTCAAGGCAACGAGGCCGCCGCTTTTTTCGGTTGCCGCGCCGCTGCCGCCTGCCGTATCCCCGGCGGCATCCGCCGCGCCGCTGCCGCTTGCCGTATCTCCGGCGGTATCCGCTGCGCCGCTATCATTCTTTTCGTCGGTGGCAAGCAGCGGGGAAACGGCAAAGGCAAGGGAAAGCAGTACTAATATTAAAAGGGGAAAGATAATCTTTTTCTTCATTTTTTCAATTTCACTCGATTTTTACTCTATTTTAGCTTTGTTTCATTCTATTTTAAGGGACTACAGGGGTAGATCCATTGGATGAGGCGGCGGTAGAGGCCATGAAACACCCGGCGATAGGGTTCTATGGAAAAAACGACGATGGCCAAAAAGCAGATGGCGAGGCTTATCCCGCATTCCGCCGCATGGGGTAGGGCGATTTTTTCCAGCAGAATACCGCATAGAATCAGAAAATAAGTATGGCTGAGGTAAAGGGGCAAGGTGTCCCGGCCAATGGCGCCCAGAATGGTCTTTTTTCCGGGAATGGCGGCAAGAATTAGAACACCGCAAAGGAGAGCCAGCAAAATTGCGCCGTAATAAGCGCCCAACCCCAGCCAGGCATTGGCAAAGCCATCCATGGTCCTGGTGTGCATCAGTACGCTTTTGACGATGCCGTAAGAGATCAGACCCTTTTTGAGCAGTACTGTTACCCCTATAAAAATCAATGTCAGCAGGGGCAAAGCCACGTATTTGGGAAAACGGCGGATTTTTCCGATGGTTTCCGCGGAAGCATAGTGCCCCAAAAGGAAAAAGATCAGAAAGCCAACGGTTTTATTGATGGCTAAGATCATTTCACTGCCGCTCAGAAACATGATCAGCGGTGAGATTAGAAAAGAGATGAGCAACGCAAAGCGCAGTTTGACGATGTCCTTTAAAAAGAGCCGCCAGAAGAATAAGGACACGATATACCAAAGGGCGTAACCGGGATCGAGGAAATGCTCGATGTAATAAACGCTGCCATTGGTAAGGTACTTGAAAATCACCCAAAAGATTTGGGCGATGATGAAAACCAAGAACAGGTCGGGAAAAGCGGTTGCCCGGCATTTGTCGACATTTTTTGAGAAATAGCCGGAGACAAAAATGAAAAGCGGCATATGAAAAAAATAGACGAAAAGTACAAAGGAACGTAAGATATAATCGTCTTTTACGAGGCAGTTGCCGAGGAAGTGGCAAGCCACAACCAAGACAATGAGCAAGCCTTTGAGATTATCGTAATAAGGGTCTCTTCCCATGGACAAATAACTCCTTTTCTACATTATAGAAGAAAATATGTTTTTTTTCAATGGAATTTAAGACTTTATAAATATTTAATAATTGAGTGTGATGTTGCTGCTCAATCTTGAGAAGAAAAAGAAGGACTGTCGTTATCCTTTCATCGTATGCTCCGTATATTTCCTATGCTTTCGTATTCCCCGGTAACGACGGCTTTCTTTTGCTTCTTATTTCGTAGATGCTCTTCTTCTGTATCGTAGATCATATATCGATAGGGAAGGCGGCAAAACATTTGCGACTGCCCCCGCTCAGTGGATCTTCCGGTAGTATATAATGAATGAAAGCTAATTTCCGAAATCAGAAATTAGCTTTCATTTTGTTGGGGTTTTAAAGAGTAAGCCCCTTTTTGATGGTGATTTAGTTTAGTTTGAATTTTTCCTTCAGCTGTTGCTCAATGTTGTTCAGGTTCGCTTTCGTTCCGTCCAGCGCGTCTAGGAGAGACGCGGCTTCTTCGTCGGAGAGGATGCCGTTTTCTTCGTTGTTCACCGCAGTGTCTCTCAGTTTGTCCAATGTGGCTGAGAGCGCTTTGATTTCACTCATGTAGTCGTCGTATGCTTTTTGAACAGCGCTTTCATCTCTCGGTACCACAGCTTCACCGATCCTTGCCGACAAATCATCGACGGCGGTGTTCAGTTCATTGAATAGAGTGACGCAGTCGGCGGCATTGGAAATGGATGCCGCAGTGCTTTTCGTGGTGTTGCCGTTATTGTCGGTGACGTCATCCACCACATCTTTGCCGGCGTCAGTGGCGTCATCCACCACATCTTTGCCGGCGTCAGTGGCGTCATCCACCACATCTTCGCCGGCATCGGTGGCGTCATTGACAATGTCTTTCGTGTCGTCCTTCATATTTTCCGCTGTGTTACCGCAGGCGGCGAAAGCGAAGCATAAGCAGACGATCATCAGGATCGCTAACAATTTTTTCATGAATATACTCCTCTTTCTGTTTCAGAAGGCCAACCGCATGTTTTCCCTGCGCAGCAAAATTTTGGGCTTATTTTGTCGGTTAAAACGGCCTCCTGTTCATAGCATTGACGCTTTCATGTGAGATATGCTGTTTTTTTATGGAAATTAGTCGTTCCATTGACCCTTTGCTTTTCGTTTCGATTTACTGAAATTATTTTATGCAAAGGATCAGCGGTGATTTTCTACAATATAAATTTATATGCCAAAAAAACGGATAAATAAGTATATCGAAAAAATAGGAAAATTCTTTCTAAATCGGGGTAAAGGTTATTATTTTTACAAAATGTTAAAATTTTGTTGTCTTTTTTATATGGATGTTTTATAATATAAAAAAGACGCCATTCCTTTTAAATGCTATTATATGATGGCTGATTTATGATTATTCTACCATTATAATAGCGAGATCAAGGAAAGAATAGACGCCTTTTACGGAAAGGGAAACGCTTTATTTTTTTAACCAGTCTATTAATAATTATACAGAAGAATACTGGTTTCATCCATTGAGACAGAAAGTGGGTGCGCCATTAAAATAATTGCAGGGGAGTTATAACAATGAAGAAATATCTTATTAGTATTGTCGTCGTGGTATTGTTGTTGTCTTTACCGTGTATCTTCACGGAATCCTCCTTTGTGGGAGAACAGAAGGAAACAGCCTTTGTGCATCCTACGGTAACCCTTATCACGGATATGGTTTCCCAAGAAAAAGTAGCGGCTGACGAAGGTGTTTCAGGCATTCCCGCTGACGCTGAATGCGGAGATGCCGTAAAAACACAGCTTGTCGTTGCCTATAGCGACGATAGCCTGACCTATGACAAACATTTTGTTTCTTCCACCAATGATTATTATCTGTTAGAGTACGCCACGGCGGAAGAAGCCGCGGCGGCTGCCGCCCGGTTCGCCGAGGATGAGAAAGCCGCCGCTGTGGAAAACCCGATTGTGTTGAATCTTGCAGAAACGGATACGTCTTCGTCTTTGGATACCCGAAAGAGTGAGGCACCTTTTATGACCGCCCCGCTTTCCGGGACAGGCCAGAGCACCGCCGCAACATATCTTTCTTATGGGCCTGAAGCCATTGACGCCGATACCTTCCATGCGGACTTGCTGACAAAATATACTTCTGTTAAAAACATGCCCGAAATTGTCGTCGGGGTGGTGGATACGGGGATCGATACGGATCATGATTTCCTTTCCGGTCGCATCTTAAAATACTCGGATAATTTTATTACGCCCGCCAACAATGCGGAAGACGATAACGGTCACGGCACCCATGTGGCCGGGATCATTGCGGATACTACCTTTGACAATGTAAAACTAAACGCCTATAAAGTGACGGACAACTACGGTTTCGGTACCGATTATAGCGTTGCTTCCGGTATCAACGCCGCCGTGGCGGACGGTGTTGATATCATCAATGTCAGCATGAGTGGCCAAGGTACTTCCGCCGTACTCGACCGGGCGGTGGCCGACGCTACCGCTGCCGGTATTCTGATCAGTGTTGCTTCCGGCAATACCAACACTGACGCGGATGCCTGTGTTCCGGCTTCCTGCCCCGGCGCCTTTACGGTCGCTGCCGTGAATAGCAATCTGGAGAGAGCCTCTTTTTCCAATTACGGAGATTGCGTGGATATTGCGGCCCCCGGCGTTAACATCAACAGCTCTTGTGTAGGGGGCTCCTATATGACGAAAACCGGCACCTCTATGGCGACGCCCTTTGTCTCCGCCGCCGGAGCTTTGCTGCTCAGCTACGATGCTGATACCGACCTATCGGAAATAAAGCATCTGCTCAGCTCCTATGCCGTCGATTACGGCACTGCCGGCCGGGATGAATATTACGGTTACGGTATTTTGGATCTTTCTTATATTGTTTCAGGGAACTGCGTCATCAGCTTTGATGCCAATGGCGGCAGTACAGTGAACGACATTTTAATGGTTTCTGCCAACAGTGTCTGCCCAACGCTGCCCAAAACAAAACTGAAGGGCAATACCTTTCTCGGTTGGTATCGCAACGACGGTACTTTAGTCAGCGCCGGTGATATCCTCGGTGATGTCGGCCGCCTGAATCTGAGAGCCTGTTGGACCTTAAAGATCTATAAGGTGACCCTCGATGCCAATGGCGGCAGTTGTTCCCCGGCTTCCCTCATCGTATCTTGCGGCTGTAGTTATACGGATCTGCCGACGCCGACTTGGCCGGGACATACCTTTACCGGTTGGTTTGACGAAGCAGGGAATCAGGTTACCAAAGCCAGTATTGTTGGTTTGAGCGGCGATACGACGTTTACGGCGCATTGGACCGTCAATACGTATACGGTGACCTTTGATCCTGCGGGCGGTACCGTCTCTCCGGCAACCATCACAGTAACTTACGGGGAGCCTTACGGCATCTTGCCGATTCCGGCTTTGGCGGGGAATACCTTTGCCGGTTGGTACACGCCCTCCAGCGCAAAGATCCAAAATTCCTCTACGGTGGCGCTTTCTTCCGATATCACGCTGAAAGCCCGGTGGGAATATGCCAAATACACGACTTACTTTGACGCCAATGGCGGTAGTTGTTCTACCGCTTCTAAAACGGTAGTCTATAGCAGCACTTATGGTCCTCTGCCCACGCCGACGCGGACAGGCTTCGTTTTCACCGGTTGGTATACCGCCCCCGACTCCGGCGAACTGGTATCTTCCTCCTCTCCCGTACGGGTAACCGGTGATGCGACGGTCTACGCCCATTGGGTATCCAGTGGGGATACGGCATACTTTGACGCTGACGGCGGCAGTTGTTCCTCCAGTTCCAAAACAGTGAACTACAAAAGTGCTTACGGTACCTTACCGACGCCGACCAAAACAGGCTATACTTTTGCCGGTTGGTATACCCCCACCGGCATGAGGGTAACAGCCACCTCTAACGTAACGAATCCCGCGGATATCACCCTTACGGCGAAATGGAACATACTCTATTATGCAATCAGCGTAGTCAATGGGGAAAACGGCAGCATTTCGCCGTCCGGCTCTTCGCTGAGCTACGGTTCCTCTAAGACCTTTACGATCACGCCCAACAGCGGTTACTCCGTGGATCAGGTCGAGGTCGACGGCGCCAACCTCGGCGCCATCACTTCCTACACCTTTACCGATATCGCTTCGAACCATACCATTAGCGCAACTTTTGTTCTGAATAACACCCTTACGGAGGTCTTAGATAACCCCTTTACGGATGTGAGCTCCTCCGCCTGGTACTGTAATTCCGTACAAAAAGCAACGCAATGGGGGTTATTCAACGGCACCTCCTCGTCGCAGTTTTCGCCGGAGGTCGCCATGACCCGGGCCATGTTTGTGACGGTGCTTTACCGCTATGAAGGTTCTCCCGCAGTCAGCGGCAGCACTCCCTTTACCGACCTGAGCCAGAGCTATTATTATGACGCTGTGCTTTGGGCTTCCCAGAACGGTATCGTCAATGGCACCACGGCGACGACCTTTGGTTCAAATGCTTCCGTGACCAGAGAGCAGATGGTGGTTTTCCTATATCGCTACTGCGGCGGTTATAAAGGGTATCATGTTTTAGATGCCGCGGATCTCTCCGGTTACAGCGACGCGAATCAGATCTCCTCTTACGCCCTTGACGCCATGAAATGGGCCGTGGCCAAAGGTTATATCAAAGGCACCTCGGCGACAACCTTATCGCCTCAAGTCGTTGCCACCCGGGCGCAGGTTGCCGAAATATTAGTGAAATTTATTGAATCACTTTAAAGTAAAGCGAATGGATACAAACACCAAACTCTATTTTGAAAAAGTAACGGCGGGATTTCTCGCCCTGATGTTCACCGTGTTTTTGCTCGCCTTTGGGCCCGGGGGCTATACCGACATCACCATAACGAAATATACGGTTTTCGTGGTCATTTCAGGTCTATACCTTCTGAGCCTGCTGCTTTTATGGCTG
>CALFRX010000251.1 GCA_937919295.1 uncultured Peptococcaceae bacterium
CCGTGATCGCTGTCTCCAGCGGGGAAGGGCTTGCGGAAATCTTCAAAGGCCTCGGCGCCGACGCAGTGATTTTCGGCGGCCAGACCATGAACCCCAGCGCCGAAGATATGATCAACAGCATGGCAAAGGTCAACGCCGAAGAATTCGTGATTTTGCCCAACAACAGCAACATCATTCTCGGCGCCCAGCAAGTGATGGAGATCTGTGACTTTCCCGTGGAAGTCGTACCCAGTAAATTCATGACCCAGGGTCTCGCCGCCATGATGATGTTCAGCGGCGATCAGAGCGCCGCGGAAAACAAGGAGGCCATGACAGAAGTTTTGCCCGGCGTCCAAAACGGTGAGATCACCTTCGCCATTCGGGATACCGTCACCGACGGCATAAAAATCAAAGCCGACGATATTCTGGTATTGCTTAACGGAAAGATCGTTGCTGCGGAAAAAAGTGTGGAAGACGGAGTTTTTGCCCTTTTGAAAAAGATGCCCGCCCATGACGGTTCCCTGCTAACGCTGTACTACGGCCATGATGTGACCGCCGCTGCCGCCGAAACGCTAAAAGAAACTTTGGCGGAACGCTATGAAGATTTAGAAGTGGAATTGTATGAAGGCAGTCAGCCTCTTTACCATTATCTGATTTCTTTGGAATGAGATCGAATGAGAAAATCATTTATTAAAATTGCAGAAGCAGCCCAAAAAGAAAGCCACACAGGATACGGTGATTACGCCGTATTCGGTGGCTTTTCTGTCTTTATCGAGGAACTGTTGGCGCGGGAAAACGATGACGACGCGATGCTGATTAAGAGTGTCGTGCGCCATTACAGCGATTCCAATATAGCGACTCGCAAGGCCATCATCGATTTGCTTTTGCACCTACTGGCCCAAGACAGCGCCGCGATGGTGGCAGAGGAAAAGGAAGCCGTTGCCGCCTCAAAAGGGGAATCTCCTCTTTTGAGGGAAGCACCGGTTGTGGTTGATGAACCGAAGATACCGACGGCGGAGATTCCCGCCGATCTCCAATATCTCAAAGGCGTGGGTCCGAAAAAGATCAAACAATTACAAAAGTTAGGCATCAAAACCGTGGCCGACCTTGTGGAATACTTTCCCCGCCGTCACGAAGACCGCCGCCATGTGGTGCCCGTCTCCTCGCTTTTTGACGGTCAAACCGCACTGATTGGCGGCATTGTGGATCAGGTGCAGGAGAACCGCATCCGCAATCGTTTGCAGATCATAAAAGCCCGTTTGAGGGACGAAAGCGGTTTCATCACCGTGGTCTGGTTCAACCAACCTTGGCTGAAAAGCCGTCTCGGTACCGGCGTGGGCATCACCGTTTACGGTAAAGCCGACCTGCAATACGGAAAACGCAATTTCGTTGTCGCGGAGTATGAATTCGGTATCAAAGAAGAAGGCTTCGGCATTCTGCCTGTTTACGGTCTAACCGCCGGTCTTTCCCAAAAATCTCTGCGCCTTATCATGGCCAACACCTTGGGGCTTTTTAAAGGTCGTATTGAAGAATTTTTGCCCCCTGCCTTTTTGTCTCAGTATTCCTTGGAAAACAGGGAAAAGGCAGTGTTTGATTATCATTTTCCGCCGGATTTTGAAGCCCTCAACAAGAGCCGTTACCGCCTCGTGTTCGAGGAGTTCTTCCTGTTTCGCTTGGCCTTTCGTCTTAAGGGCCAAGGGGAAAAGAGGGAGGGGCGTCCTCAAAAAGAGGGCTGCGTTGACGATTTTTTTCGCTTATTGCCTTTTGCCCCCACCACCGCCCAGCGTCGGGT
>CALFRX010000252.1 GCA_937919295.1 uncultured Peptococcaceae bacterium
GAAGCCATGATGTTAGGGGGCATTGAGACCGGTCTGCCGAAAGAGCTCGCTTTGGCCCTGACGGCCCAGACGATGCTGGGAGCGGCGAAGATGATCCAGGAAACAGGGAAAAGCGCCTCGGTTTTACGGGATCAGGTATTGAGTCCCGCCGGCACCACCATTGAAGGTGTTCGCGTTTTAGAGGCCGGCGGTTTCAGGAGTGATGTCATGGAGGCCGTGACGGCGGCCTGCCGCCGCGGAGAAGAAATGGGCAAAGGAAAGGGAGAGCAAGCATGAACCCATCGTTTATCGCCTACGTCGTCAATATTGCTTTTGAAGTCTATCTTTTCATCGTCATTGCCCGTGTGCTCTTTTCCTGGATTCGCCTCAATCCTTACGGAAAAATCTATCAGTTCGTTTTTTCCATGACGGAACCGCTGCTGGCGCCGATCCGTCGTTTTATGCCCAAAACCATGATGCTGGATTTCTCGCCGATGATTTTGATGTTTTTGCTGATTCTGCTGCGAAAGGTCATGCTGATTTTGATCTTTAACGTATTTTAAATTTTAAAAAATCCGCGCGGTGTACGCCGCGCTATTTTTATGCCCTTATGCTACAAATACTACAAAAAAATTTGACAAGTAAGGATGAGGTTTGTATAATAAGTAAGATCGAAAATAGACTGTAGCTCTGTAAAAAACAAGGAATGAGGTAGCAATCCTCAGCGGAACGGTCACTGTGTTGTGGAGCGTTTACCCTGATGCCACTGGGAAACCGGGAAGGCGGTAAACGTGATGAAACTCAGCCAGGATACTTGTTACAGAGATTCGTCGAATACTTCCGTAGGCAGAGGTTCGGCGGTTTTTAAAGAAATCGTTAGGCTCTGGAATAGGGCCTTTTTTATTTGGAAGGGTACAGATTACGATGAAGGACATGTTCTCCGGTTGCCATCCCATCATCAATTTTGCTTTTTTTACCATCGTGATGCTCTTTACGATGTGCTTCTTGCAACCGTATTACCTCGGTATTTCTTTTTTTGCGGCCTTTGCTTATTCCATTTATCTCAATGGTAAGCGGGGGCTAAAATTTAACTTTTTGATTGCCCTGCCCATGCTGATTTTGGCCACGGTATTAAATCCGATCTTCAATCATGAGGGTATGACGATCCTCACCTATTTCTGGAACGGCAATCCGCTGACCTTGGAGTCGATTATCTACGGTTTGGCCTCGGCCGTCATGTTTATCGGGGTAATTTTGTGGTTTTCCTGCTATAACGCAATTATGACCTCGGATAAATTTATCTATCTTTTCGGCCGCGTGATTCCTGCCATCTCCCTGGTTTTCTCCATGGTGCTGCGCTTTGTGCCGGGTTTTAAGGCCCAGCTGAAAATTATTTCCAACGGACAGAAATGCATCGGCCGCGATCTGCATCAAGGGACCCGTCGGCAACGTATCCATAACGGCTTCCGAATCCTCTCGATTTTAGTTACCTGGGCCCTGGAAAACGGCATTGAAACAGCGGATTCCATGCGCTCCAGGGGTTACGGCTTGAGCGGTCGCACCAGCTACTCTTTTTTTCGCTTCGATACCAGGGATAAAATTCTCTCCGCGACCCTTCTGCTGATGCTAACGATCGTTTTTATCCCTGTGGTTACCGGCGATGTTTTTATCTACTATTATCCCATGGTACAGATGAATGATGCAACTGTTTGGGCGGTATTGGATTATCTGGTCTTCTCCTTCCTTTGCTTTTTACCGCTGATACTTGATGTCGTGGAGGATGTAAAATGGCATGTTTTGAAATCAAAGATTTGAGCTTTTCCTATCCCGGCAGAGAGAAAAAAGCTTTGGCGCAGATTGACCTAAAAATAGAACAAAGCGAATTTGTCGTTCTTTGCGGCAGATCCGGCTGTGGCAAAAGTACGCTGATGCGGCATTTGAAACCGGTTTTGGCGCCCCACGGCAAAAAAGAGGGGCAGATTCTCTTTTACGGCACCCCTTTAAACGAAATCGACTTCCGCGCCCAGACTTCCCAGATCGGCTATGTTTTGCAGAATCCCGATAACCAGATCGTCACCGATAAGGTGTGGCACGAGCTTTCTTTCGGCCTGGAAAGCCTTGGCGAGGACAACCAAACGATCCGTTTGAGAGTCGCCGAGATGGCCAGTTATTTCGGTATCCAGGACTGGTTTCATAAGGATGTCAACGATCTCTCCGGCGGTCAGAAGCAGCTTTTGAACCTGGCTTCGATCATGGCCATGCAGCCATTGGTACTCTTGCTTGATGAACCCACCTCACAGCTGGATCCCATTGCCGCTTCGGATTTTCTGGAAACGATCCGTAAAATTAACCGGGAAGTCGGCACTACGGTGATCATCACCGAACACCGCTTAGAGGATGTTTTCCCCTACGCCGACCGGGTCATCGTTATGGAAAAGGGCAAGGTCATTGCCAACGACACACCCCGGGCTGTGGGCCGCAGCCTGCAAGACGAAAAAAATCCGATGTTTCACGCTTTGCCCTCACCGATGCGGATCTATGCCGGTGTGGAAAACGGTCTCGAATGCCCCCTGACCGTACGGGAAGGCCGCAACTGGCTCAGTGAGCTGGTGGACGGCGCGGAAATTAGGGAACGCGCCATCATCGACGATAAAAAAGTTGATGATCTCGACTCTGTGGTGGAAATGAAGGAGATTTGGTTTCGCTACGAAAAGAACAGTCACGATGTGGTCAGAGGTTTGTCCATGAAAATTCCCGCTAACAAGATCTTTTGTATTGTCGGCGGCAACGGCACCGGCAAAAGCACCACGCTGAAACTGCTCACCGGGATTTTAACGCCTTACCGAGGTAAAATCGTGATCCGCGGCAAGAATATCCGAAAATACAGAAACAATGAACTGTTTGAACATAACCTCGCGATGCTGCCCCAAAACCCCCAGGCGCTTTTTGTGAAAAAAACAGTCAAAGAGGATCTGCTGGAGATGCTCAGCCGCGAACCCTTGAGCAAAGAGGAAAAGCAGCGGCGCATTGCGGAAATGGCCGAGCTGGTGGATATTACCGACCTTTTGGATCAGCACCCCTACGACATCAGCGGCGGCGAACAGCAACGGGCGGCCTTGGCCAAAGTTTTGCTCACCGAACCGAAGATTCTGCTTTTGGATGAACCCACCAAAGGTTTGGACAATTATTTTAAATTCAAGCTGGCTTCCATCCTGAAAAAGTTAAACGAAAGGGGCGTTTCCGTGATCATGGTTTCCCATGATATCGAGTTCTGCGCCGCCTACGGCGATAGCTGCTCCATGTTTTTCGACGGTGACATCGTCACCACCGATACCCCCAACCGTTTCTTCTCCGGCAACAGCTTTTATACGACTTCGGCCAACCGTCTCTCACGGCATGTTTTCCTCAATGCCGTTAACGATGAGGATGTTATTGAATTATGCAAGCGGAACTTAACGACAAGATAAAGGAAAAGACCGGCATTCGTCAGATCGCCCGTACCGCCTTTGTGGTGGCACTGGTCTGCTTTGCCATGCCCTTTGTCACCGTGGTCAACGGAGAAACCGCCGTCTCTTTCAGCATCTGGCAGTTTGCCGCCTCGGATTTTCAATACAGCGAGATCGGTTATCTATTGCCCCTAAACGCCGTCTCCATGATCATCGCCTCCCGTGTTTTCGCCTGGGCGACCATGGTTTTCGCCGCTTTCGGTTTGCTCTTGCTTTTTAACAACAACCGCGCCACGAAGCACAGCGACAATACGCTGCCCTCCCTCGTCGCGGCGTTGCTGGGCATCGTTTTCAGCGTGCTGATCTATTTTTATATCGGTTATCTGCTGCATACTTATATCGATCCAGGCATCACGGTGGTCTTGGCCAACGGCGGCATTGCCCTCATCGCCGCGTTTACCACGGCGGCGCTGTTTCTTTTGCTCAACCGGGTCAAAAACAGAACGAAGCTGGCGGCGCTGCTGATTTTTTTGGCGATTCCTTTAACGATCTATTTCGGTATGCTCTTTCTTGGCGACCGCAAATACTATCTCATCAGTTTGCTGGTGATGATCGAGACGATTCTGCCCTTTCTGCTAATTTTTGAAAACCGCAGGCCGGAAGCGCGGGAGTTGGTGGTTCTTGCCGTGGTCGCGGCCATCGGCGTCGTCGGCCGCGCCGCCTTTTTTATGGTGCCTTTTTTCCAGCCGGTGACGGCCATTGTGATCATTGCCGGCATCAGCTTCGGTCCTGAGGCAGGGTTTCTCGTCGGCGCCTTGATGGCTTTCGTGTCCAACTTCTTTTTCGGTCAGGGACCGTGGACGCCTTGGCAGATGTTCTCTTTCGGCATCATCGGTTTTGTTTCCGGCCTGCTGGTGCGGAAAGGCAAGTTGAGCACGAAACGACTGCCTCTTTGCATTTACGGCGGTTTTATGACCCTCTGCGTTTACGGTTTTTTGATGGATACCTTCACCGTGCTGACGATGAACTTTGTTTCCAGTTGGAAGGAAGTCCTGGCCATTTACATCTCGGGTTTTCCTGTCAATTGTATTCACGCTTCGGCCACAATCTTTTTCCTCTTTGTCTTAGCGAAACCGATGATGGAAAAGATTAACCGGGTCAAAAAAAAGTACGGCTTGATGGAGCCCGGCGAAAAACTTTATGAAAAATAAAAGCCAGTAAAAAGGTAAAATACAGCGGTAAGGATAAATACGATGGACATGAAGAGAAAAAAAGCAGGGGTTTTCAGTTGGTGTGGCTATTTCAGCGATTTTGGCCGCCGCGCGGAATATATCAAAGAGGCTGGTTTTGACGGCCTGATGCTCTGGTGGGAAGACGACGAGGGAGATTGGCCTTATACCAAAAAACAGATGGTGGAGCGCACAAGAGACTTGGGGCTGGAAATCTTCAATGCCCATATCGCCAACATCCATGAAAATTTTATCTGGAGCGAAAACAGGGCCCAGCGGGAAAAACACCTTTTTACGATTTGCGACACCATCGAGGAAATCGCCGATCAGGGCATTTTTAATCTCGTTGTTCACCTTTGTGAAAGCGACCGGGTACCGCCGCCGGGGAAGGCGCTCTTTGACAGTATTGAGTATATATTGCCCCGCGCGAAGGCGAATAAGGTGACGCTCTCCCTGGAAAACACGTGGCGCAGCGATTATCTCACCGCGGTTTGGGACGCCTTTCCCGGGGAAGGTTTGGGCTTTTGCTTCGATTCCTCTCACGCCCAATTGCGCAATCAGTTTGATCTGTTGAAAGACAATTATGATAAGCTGACAGCCCTGCATCTCTCCGATAATGACGGGGAAAAAGACCGCCATTGGCTGCCCTTCGACGGCGTCATCGACTATAAAACCAGCGTGTCTCCTTATCTCAGAAAAACGGCGGTTCCCTATACCCTGGAACTCATCAGCGATAAGGAAAAATACCCTGATGAAAGAGACTATTTGCAGGAAGCACGCAAGCGCCTTGACCGTTTGTTGTCCATAGAAGAGGCATTTTGAGTCATTCTTTTGTAAGGAAATGATTGACAGGACGCCAAAACGTGATATAATCGAAACAAAGAAATCAATAGACCCGTAAACGAGGAATGGGGTGCAATTCCCCAACGGAACGGCCACTGTGAAGCAGTGTTTTCCCTCGCTTTGATGAAATAAAGCGCAGGCAGAAAGCAAAGCAAGTCAGGATATTCGTTTTTGGGGAGAAACCGCACCGATTTTGCAAAATAGGCGTACCGCACGTTTTTTGGTGTGAGTACGTTTTTTTGTTGCCGGCGCCGCGGCCGGTGCAAAAAAGAAAGGATGAAAAGGATGAAAAGGATGAAAAGGATGAAAATCATGAACAAAATGAACAAAAACGTTGTTTTTGCCATGGTCGTTATGGCCCTGATGCTTTGTTTCAGCATGGGGGCTGCCGCGACCACCGTCGTTGATGCCGAGGTCGCCCTTGACGTGCAGTCGGCGGGGGCCTTTGCTCTGCCCTACCAAACCGTAACCGTAAAAGCTGATCTTGCTGAGGAATACGGTTATACCGATCAGCTTTCCCCTTCGGAACAGGTCAGCGCCCTGGATGTGCTGGTGAAAATGCATGAATTGATCTACGGCGATGACTTTACCACAGCCAATTGTACGGATTATCTGAACGTAAGCGCTGACGGCTGGATTCTGAAAGCCCTTAAAGAAACTTCTTATGATTGGTCCTTCATTCTCAACGGCGAGTGCGCCCATTCCGATGTCGTGTCCTCTTACGGCGGTTATGAAGGTCTCACCGTCAATCAGACCGCAGTGACCGACGGCGACGTCGGCGAACTCGTGAAATACCAGGATACCACAGATTACGGCGATCAATGCGTTTGGTTCCTGCAAGATAACGCTAAGGTCACCTCCATTGACGTCGTAGCCGACAGCTCTTTTGATCTGCAGCTGGCCGGTTATCCCTTTGCGACGAAAGGCGCTTACGGAACCGAAGCCATTCTGGCGGATCATCTTTCCGCTCTCAGCGGCGCTCAAATGGCCTTGATGAAGGAAGATGGTACGTTGGTTGATATCCCCGAAGCGGTGACCGATGAAGACGGCGACGTGAGCTTATCTTTCGACGACTGCGGCAGCTATACCGTTGTTGCTACGCTGCCGGCCTCCTCTGAGACAAAAGCCTTTCTTTCTGTGCTGACAATTAACGTCCATAAAGCAGTGAAAACTTCCGTTTACACCGATGCCCAGGCAAAGGGTGAATATACCTTACCCTATCGAATGGTTCGCGTATCCTCGAATCTCGCGGAAAGCTATGGTTATGTGGATTCCGTTCCCTTCTGGGAAAACGTTTCCGCCCTTGATGTTTTGGTGAAGATCCACAAAATGGTTTACGGCGATGCTTTTACGGCGGCGGCCTGTCGCGACTATCTTGATGTCTCTGCCGACGGCTGGATTTTGAAAGCCCTCTCCAATGCCAGTTGGGATTGGTCCTGCATCGTCAATGGTGAATGCGCCCATTCCGATGCGGTATCTTCTTACGGCGGATATGAAGGCTTAACCGTCAATCAGACCGCAATTTACGCCTGTGATGTGGTGGAACTTGTGAAATACCAGGATACCGCAGCATATGCTGATCAATGCATCTGGCTGATGTGTGACGGAGCGCGCGTTGACGCTGTTTCCACCCCTATGGGTGAAGACATCACCTTCTCTTTGGCGGGCTATCCGTTTATGACCTACGGTGCCTACGGCACCCAGGCGATCAAAGACAGTCACCTCACCGCGTTGAACGGCGCGCACTTAGCCGTGATGAATCAAAAGGGCGAACTGACGGATATCGATGGCGCTGTGACCGATGGTGATGGCAATGTGACCATCTCCTTCGATGAAAAAGGAGCTTATACCGTTGTGGCCTATCTCCCTGAAGAAAGCAGCGACAAAGCATTTATGGCAGTGGTTTCGGTGAATGTTTATAAAGCAAAGAACGCCGCCAAGATGTCCGACCTCGTTCCTAACGCGTGGTATACCGAAAGCGTCTCCGCCATGTTGTCCCAGGGCCTGATGAAGGGCGTTTCGGAAACGAGATTTGATCCCAACGGCACTTTGACCCGGGGGATGTTCGCGACGATGCTTTATCGTTACGCCGGTTCTCCCAACGGCGGCGCAGCGCCCTTTACGGATGTTGCGGCATCGGCTTACTATGCCGCCGCGGTAGCTTGGGCCTATGAACACGATATCACCAACGGTGTCACGGCCACAAAATTCGCGCCCAATGACCATATCACGAGAGAACAAATGGCCACGATGATCCTGCGCTTTGCCTCGGTGGTCGGTCTTGACCTGCCTTCCGGCGACGGCGCCGCTTTGTTCGACGACGACAGCGTCATTTCCCCTTATGCCAAGGCGTCCGTTTACAGCCTTGTAAAGGCCGGTGTGATCAAGGGCATGGGGCACAATACATGCGCGCCGAAAGAGACTGCCACCCGGGCTCAGGCCGCGGAAATCATCTATCGGCTACAAAACCTGAAATAATTTCTTTGCAGTTGTCTACACAATGATATGCTGCCTCTGTATGAGCAGGGGCAGCATAATCCTCTAAAATAGTTAAGGGATGATAAAATGAAACATTTTGGCAAATATACTCTGATCCTCGCGCTTTGCCTGGCTGTGTTGCTTTTGTGTAGCCTGCCGGCGGCCGCGGCGGTCACCGCCGACAGTACCGTCGGCACCAGCGCAGAAATAAACACTTACTTGGATAAGGGCTATAAGGCGGCAAACGCATATTATTCCCTGGATTCCCACAAAACCTTGACCAGCTATTGGTCGGTGTTTGGCGCTTACGCCAGACTCGGTGAGGCGATTCAGAACGGAGAATACACCTATAGTGCCACGGAAAGCGATCCGAATCAGCTTGGCGCCAATGCCCTGGCGGTCATCATGATGGGGGACAACCCTTATCATTACAAAGGGAAAAATCTGATTCAGGGAATCGCCGCCATGGGAGATACCGGCGCGTTTTCCGTCCCGGTCTTTAACTTTTTGGCCCTGCAGGCCGCCGGTTACAATCTAACCGCGGACCAGGAAGAAGCCTTGGTGAACAAATGCTGTGAAAAACTTACGGATTTGTCTCAAGGCCCCGATATCGGCGGCTGGGCTTTGGTGGCCCTAAGCCGTTATCTCGATGATCCTGCCTATCAAAGTGGAATCAACACGGCGCTGACAACGTATCAAGCAGAAGTCGCCAAAAATATGGCCGGCGCCAGCATGGGTTCGGCGGGACTTTCCACCGGCTGTGTGGTCACCGGCTTTACCGCCCTCACCGCCGTCGGCATCGACGGTTACGATGTAACGACGGACCTACCTTGGGCTACCATGTCAAATCCTCCGCTAAAGCTGATGTGGGATTGTTATGATAATGGAGAAGTCAGTTCCTTCTATGACCATCAGTATTTCATGGAATTTTCCGATCTCTACAATGTGCTCTATAAAGGTGGTCAGCCCGGCTGGATCGCCTGCGGCGTCACGAGAGGGCAGCTGGAAACGTTAACCAATGAGGCCAATGCGCTTTTGGCCAACGCGGCCCGCTATACCAGCGGCAGCGTCGAACGTTTGGAAAAAGCTTTGGCCGCGGTGAACGGTCTTACGGAAGCCGATCTGAAAGAAAAGATTCCCGCTTGGGGAGAAACCTATTACAACCTTGAACACGCGGTAAAAACTTGCCGCGCAAAGGGTAATGCCGCTTTGATGACGGATCTCGATCATGCTCAATGGTACTATCCGATGGTCAGCGGTGTGGTCGCCGAGGGTTTGATGAACGGTACCAACGCCGCGTCCACGATCTTTGAACCCGAGGCCAATCTGACCCGTAGCATGATGGTTCAGATTCTTTACAATATGGCAGGGCAACCGGCTTATACCATCAACAATCCCTTTACCGACGTGGCCTCTTCAAAGTGGTACGCGGCGGCGATTATCTGGGCTTATGAGAACGGTGTGGCCAAAGGCACCAGCGCCACCACCTTTGCGCCGGAGCAATCCGTGACCAGAGAGCAGATGGC
>CALFRX010000253.1 GCA_937919295.1 uncultured Peptococcaceae bacterium
GCTACAACGACCCGGCCAACGGTGCCATCAGCCTCCATGATACGACCAAAGAGTATCAGCATGACGCCAACTTCACCGTAACTCCCAACGACGGCTATCAGATCAAATCTGTGGTCGGTACCTACACCGATGAAAACGGTAAGCAGCAGACCATCACCTTTAAGGCCACACCCAGCGACATCGTGGCCGGCGGCATCTATACCTTCACCATGCCTGCCGCCAATGTCAGCATCGTCGTGGAATTTGAAGAAATCACTTATAAGGTGGTGACCGGCAGCGTTACCGGTCAGGGCGAGGTGAGACTGAACTCCACCGATACCGCCAACATCACGGCGAAATACGGCGAAACGGTGAAAATCACCGCGACGCCGAAAGACGGCTGGTACCTAAAGACCCTTACCGTCACCAACGATACCACCGCTGCGGAAGTTCCTTATACGCCGGTATTGGCGGCGGCCGGCGGTGACTACACCTTCACGATGCCTTCTTCCGACGTCACCGTGAGCGCGGAATTCGCGAAGATCACCTATAACATCGGCACCGACATCACCTATGCCGGCTACGGTACCATCACTGTGGTCCCCACCGCCAGCGAAGGCGATAAGATCGATTTTACCGTGACACCGAATTACGGTTACAAAATTACCAAGGTCTTTGTCAAGGATGAAGACGGTAAAGTCGTTTCCAATACCGCCGGGGCCTATACCTTCACGATGCCGGCAAAAGATGTTACCGTTTATGCCATCTTTGAAAAGATCGATTATACCGTCGTCTTCAAGGATTATGATGGCAAAGTGTTAAAGAGCGAGGAAGTTCCTTATCTCGACGGCGCCACCGCGCCTACCGCTCCTGCCGAAGCAGGCCATCGGGAAGGTTATACCTTCACCGGCTGGGATCAGGAATTCTCCTCGGTGACGCAGAATATGACCGTCACCGCCCAGTATAAGGTCAACACGCCCACGGTCACCGTGGCCGCCACGGCCAACGGCGCCACCAGCGTGGATAACACCACACCGGCCTACGGTGATACGGTGATTGTCACCGCCGATCCCGCCGATGGTTACAGATTTAAAACCATCAGTGTCATCCGCGCCGACGGCAAACCCGTACCCTATACCTTTGTGGAAGAAGATCTAAATTACGTAACGACCTATAAATTTACGATGCCCGACGATAATGTGACCGTAACGGTGGCATACACCGAGGAAGCCTCTTCCGACTATACCGATGTCCGTACCGACGATTGGTTCTATAACGCGGTGAAATTCGTTTCCGACAGAGGTTACTTCCAGGGTGTCTACAGGGATGCCAGCAATAACCTCTTCGCTCCCCGTCAGAACATGACTCGCGCGATGTTCGTTACCGTCCTTGGCCGTCTCTACGGCGTTGATACCTCCCTCTATACGGACAGCGCCTTTGAAGATGTCTCTGTGAGCACCTGGTATGGTCCTTATGTAGCCTGGGCTGCGGAAAATAGCATCGTCAACGGTTATGGCGACGCCAATGGCAACGGGACGCCGGAATTTGGCCCCAATGATGATGTGACCAGAGAGCAGATGGCGGCAATTATGTACCGCTACGCTCAATTCGGTTCCTACGATCTTTCCGGGAAAAACGAAGAATGGATAAATAAGTACTCCGATTCCAGTCTTGCCAGTCCTTATGCCTCCGATGCCATCGCCTGGTGTGTCGGAAACGGCATCATCCACGGCTACTCTGTCTCGGAAACCGAATGGAAGATCAGTCCCCAAGGCCTTGCCACCCGCGCCGAAGTCGCTCAGGTGATCAAGAACTTTGTAGATAAAATGATCTACCGTTAATCCGTTTCACGGTTCTATGGAAGAATCGAACAATCGAATAATTGAATCAGGTTCAAAAGGAGCTTTCCCCTTCGGGGGAAAGCTCCTTTGAGGTTGTCGATAGTCTGAATCCGCGGATAAGAGCAAAGATCTCTGGTTCGCGGATTTTTTGGGTGCAAAAACTCACATGATGTAAAAATACGATGTTTTTGTCTCTCTATCTTTATATACAAATAATTGTATTGACATATGTGGACATACCAAGTATATTGTAAGTAGACATTTATTAATAAAGAAGGGAGGGAATCCGATTACCAATACTATTATTTAAAAAAGAAGGAGATCACAATGAAAAAGAGAAATTTTCTATGCGCGACAATGTTGGTATTGATGATTCTTTTATTATGTTCCTCCGATCTTTTCGCTGAGGATGCCGCTGCTTCCGATGTGATTGTTGATGAAGAAAATCAAACGGTACAGTTTATCTATCGGGAAAATGGTGAAGCTGTCCCCGGTGTGTTCGCGGATATTCCCGATAATGCTTGGTATAATTTATTTGTATCCTATTTAAAACAGATCGATTTGGTCAATGGAATTTCTGAAACGGAATTCGCGCCGCAACAAAACATTACCAGAGGCGAATTTATTAAGCTGATTTCGCTTTTATCGGCGGAAGACATCAAGTCTAATACGGTGAGCGTTTCTTTTGCTGATGGAAATGTTAACGATTGGTATCATCCTTTTGAAGAATGGGCGGCTCATAACGGCATTGCGGAAGGTGATAACCAAAACAATTTTAACGGTAATGAATTTATTACCAGGGAAGAAGCGGTCGCGATGCTCTATCGGTTTTCGCAGTCTCACGGCAGTGATATCTTCGACGGAAATACCCCGGTGACAGAGGTTGCTTTTGATGATGAGTCGCAGATATCCTCCTGGGCGGCAGAGGCTGTTAAAGCAATGGCTGAGGTCGGCGTGATTGCCGGTTATGAAAATCAGTTCAGACCGCAAGATTACATCAGCAGAGCGGAAGCGGCAAAGGTGGTTACAGTATACCGAATTTTCGACCAAAGACCCACGATTCTCAATGAAGACGGTTCTTCTCTTGAATATCTGGATATAGAAGAAGCACCTTTTGATGAATCGCTCATTGAAGAAACTGAAGAAACAGCTGCCGGTTATACGGGGGAAGTGAATGTCATTGGCGACGTGCCGGATACGGTGACAGAGGAAGAGCATGGCATTACCGCATCATGGGCGACTACTGATCACCCCCGTATGTTAAGACGAAGTTTCTCTCTCCTAGCGAAGGATAATCAGAATGGAAACACCCCTGTTTATGTTAATAACCTTTCTAATTCGCTTGGATCAGGAACATTGTTGGGGGGTGGCAAGTTATCCATCAACGCACAGGGGTATATTGAAGAGGGCTCAATGGCTCCTGATGAGAATGAAACTACTAACAGAACTTTTGTGCGGCATTATTATAAATATGATCCTAACGGTGGAGTGGGAACGACAAAGGTTAAAGATGACTACGGTAATTATATACATACTGACACCGCTTATCATTGGTTTAATGAACATTATTATTGGGCCAAATGTGACTACTCTGTAGGCAATTATGCAGAGGCTTATCGTGAAGTGGGTCGATCCATTCACTATTTGGAAGATATCAATGCTCCTCACCATGCGAGTTTGCATACCACAACAAACAGCAATCATAAAGAGTATGAAAGCTGGGTGAAAAATCATTTTTATAGTGAGTATTTGGAATACGGCTCTGCGGGAAGCTCCTATTCTTACATGTGTAATAATACCTTTTTAGCGATAAGCAATAACTTTTCTCATTATGCGTGTGATAGGTTCACTTATTGTGATGCTTTTCAGTCTAATGAAACAGGGGCAAGAAATGCTACTGGCGAATTGACGAAGAAGACGCAAAGAGCGGTTGCCGGTTT
>CALFRX010000254.1 GCA_937919295.1 uncultured Peptococcaceae bacterium
AGGCCGCGGCTGGGGATCACGAATTCCATTTTGACCCGGCTGCCCATGGGCTGCATGGCGCGGAGTTCGCCTTTTCTTTGCCCCATGCTTTCCATGACCGTACCCATGCTTTCTTCCGGCACGTCGATGACAAGTTCCTCGTAAGGCTCCAGTATTTGACCATCGACGGTTTTAAAAAGTACCTTTGGTGTGCTAACCTGGAACTCATAGCCTTCCCGGCGCATATTTTCAATGAGGATGGAGAGGTGCATTTCCCCTCTGCCCATAACTTTGAATTGATCGATATTGTCCGTTTCCTCCACCCGAAGGGAAACGTCTTTTAAGAGTTCCCGAAATAAACGGTCCCGCAGCTGTCTGGTAGTGACGTATTTGCCTTCCCGTCCCGCGAAGGGGCTGTCGTTCACGGAAAAGGTCATTTCTACGGTGGGTTCGCTGATCCTGACAAAAGCCAGGGGCTCTGCGGTGTCAACGGCGCAAACGGTATTGCCGATGTTGACATTTTCAATGCCGGAAAAGGAGATGATATCTCCGGCTGTGGCCTCGCTTACCGGCGTGCGGTCAAGGCCGTCGATCTGATAGAGGGCGGTGACTTTCGCTTTATAAGACACGCTTTGGTCGTGATAATCGCAGACCACGACTTCCTGGTTTTGGCGGATGGTACCCCGCTCAATGCGCCCTACGGCGATGCGTCCCACGTATTCGTTATAGTCGATGGAAGAAACCAACACCTGCAAAGGCCCGTCGGGATCGCCTTCGGGACAATCGATATAGCTGATGATCTTTTCAAAAAGGGGCGTCAGATCTTTTCCTTCCTCCTGTAGATTTTCAGTGGCGATTCCCTGGCGGCTGGAACAGTAGATAAAGGGGCTGTCCAACTGTTCTTCGGAAGCACCGAGATCCATCAGCAGTTCCAGCACTTCATCGACGACTTCGTCGACTCTGCGGTCGGGGCGGTCGATTTTATTGATTAAAACAATCACTTTATGGTTTAAAGCCAAGGCCCGTTCTAAAACAAAGCGGGTTTGGGGCATGGGTCCTTCGGAGGCGTCTACCAGCAGTAAAACGCCGTTGACCATTTTTAAAACACGCTCCACTTCGCCGCCAAAGTCGGCGTGGCCGGGGG
>CALFRX010000255.1 GCA_937919295.1 uncultured Peptococcaceae bacterium
GGCGTGGATATTATTTCTGTAGGCGCTTTGACCCACAGCATCCGCGCCCTGGATATTTCCCTAAGGTTTACCGTTGAAAACAACACTGAAGCATAGCGGTTTTTCAAGATCGGATAAAACACCCGTTAATTGCTTTTATAAAATGGAATTTTCGGCAGCATTGCCATGAAAAGAGTCGGCTTCTGATTTACGGATGCGCTCCCTGTCAAGTAGACACTTGAAATAACAAAAGGATTTCAAATCTACACGAGGGAGAGTATATCATAGAGTCAGAAACCGACTTCCTTTTTTTGGTGCAATGTCAATGATTGGGGTAAAAACGAAAGGAACGAGAGAAGAGATTGGCAGGGGTGGCATCCTATAAAACGGAGGGGGATCTTATGGCACTTTATTGCGTAACCGTTTCGCTGATATATTTTAATAGAAGAAACAAAAATAAGATCCACGTTATTATAATATAATAACACTCCCTAACTAAAAAAAAGAGAGTGTGTAGGAAATGGTTTTATTTGTTGTTACCGCAGGTGTCCTCGGGATACTATTTTCACTGTACCTGTCAATTATCGCGCCGTTTATCGTGTCAATGATGTAAAAGAAACCCGCTTCTATGATAGGAGCGGGTTTTTTAGCCATAGACAAGGTCTGATCCGCGCTAAACTCTCCATCAGCCGCGGTATAAGAGTGAAGGCGGTTTTTTTGATGATGTTTCACGTATTCCTCTTCCGGTTTTAGGCAACAATCTGTTTGGGAACAGAATCATAAGAGCTCTAAAACGGCACGATTCGTGCCGTTTCAGACTTGACTCTTACCCTGTCTGTATTATAATAGGTAATACATTCTTGTGCACGAAAATATTCAGGTTGAGAGGTAAGGATAATGGATAACCTGTTCATGTTTTTTATACTAATTTGCTGTTATCCCGTTCTGCCGGTGATCTCCCTTCTTTTGGCCAATGAGACGAAACCGAAAGAGAATATCGTTCTCGGCGTTACGCTGCCCCCAGGACGGCAAGAGGAACCCGCTGTCAAGGATATCTGTGCCGGTTATCGAAAAAAGCTGCGCAACGGCGCTATTGTACTGACTCTTCTTTTACTTCCCGTTTTTTTTCTACCCTCCTTTTCGGTGATGCTGACAGCGTGGCTTTGCTGGCTGCTTTTGATCATCTGCGTCCCTTTTGTCCTTTACGTTATGGCGCATCTACAATTAAAAGCCCTGAAACAGGCCAACGAATGGTTTGGCGGCGTGGCGAAGCGTGCCGTGACCGATATCACCGTGACTGCAGCGCTGCAGAAACCTCTTCCCCACTGGTTGTTTTTACCGGCGTTCGGCATCAGTTTGCTGCCCTTGCTCATCGCCTATCTGATCAATCAAGATCAGATCTATGCCGCGACAATAACGATGAGCTGTGGTAGTATCATTCTGCTGAGCCTTTTTAGCTATCCCTTTATTCTTCGGCAAAAAGACAATGGGGGCGACGATAACATCCTAATCAACTTAGCGTCCACCGGTGCGCGCCTCTATCAGTGGGGCAAATGCTGGCTTTTCCTGTCCTATCTGACGGCTCTTTTTGCCGTAACCATGTGGTTTGTGCGCAACAGTGACGGTGGTATCCTGTTTACCGTTGCCCTTTATACCCTGGCCGCCATGGCCCTTTGCTTTCACGCGGAGTTGAACGCCAGAAAAGCCCAAGAAAAACTGACGGCCCAATACGGAGAGAAACAATATGTGGATGAGGATGCTTTTTGGCCTCTGGGCATGTTTTATGATCGTCCCGACGATCGCCGCTTTTTCATCAACAAACGCGTGGGGATCGGCGTCACGCTGAATCTGGCGCGCCCCGGGGCCAAGGTGTTGACGGGCTTATCCCTCCTTATCCTTGCTGCTCTGCCTTTGATCGGCGTTGTAGCCATCTATGAAGAATATACGCCGATCACCGTAACGGCAGGGGAAGAGGGGGTGCGTGTGGGCCATCTCGGTTTTGAGATCATTGTCGATTACGACGATGTTGACGAAGCCGCGCTTCTTTATGAGCTGCCGGATCTTACCCGGCTGAACGGTACGGCCATGGATACTGTCGAAAAAGGAGAGTTCGCGGTGGCAGGCTACGGTGTTTGCCGAATCTGCATCGATCCTCAAGCCGCTGCTTTTTTGGTGCTAAAAACCGCAAAAGATACGTATCTGATCAGTACCCCTTCAAAAGGAGAGACAGAGCAGATTTACCGCTGGCTTGAAGGCCGCTGAGAGGTATTTCATCTGCCTTTCTTTTTCGGGAAAGCCAAAGATTGTCACAATGAGGGGTTGGTGCTATAATAAGAGCAGCATGCGAAAGGAAAAGGAAGATGGATCAGGAAACGGTGATCAAACCCATTGCCCGGCTGTATAATGATTTTCAGACGAAATTCGGCCTGCCCCGGCAAAGCGGCATTGTTGACGAAATCGAGTCAGTGATCATATTTGAGCCGCCTTATCGGAATCCCGCCGCGGTGAGGGGGCTTGCCGAGTACTCCCATATCTGGCTCCTTTGGCATTTTTCTGCTACAAAAGAACAGGGTTGGCGCGCTACGGTGCGGCCGCCGCGTCTCGGTGGTAACCAACGGGTTGGCGTTTTTGCCAGCCGTTCGCCTTTTCGTCCCAACCGGATCGGTCTATCTTCCGTGAAGCTTCGTAGGATCGTCATGGACGAAAAACGCGGGCCTCTGCTTTACGTTGCCGGGGCTGATTTAATGGATCGGACGCCGATTTTTGATATCAAGCCTTATTTACCCTCTTTCGACAGTCACCCCGAGGCCAAGGCCGGTTTTGCCGCCGAAATCGGCGACTATCGGCTCAAGGTTGCCTTTCCTTCCCCTTTGCTTGCTTTGATTCCCACAGAAAAGCAACCGTCACTCCTTGCCGTTTTGGCGGAAGATCCCCGTCCCGCTTATCAGGAGGATCCTCACCGCGTATACGGCCTGCCTTTCGCCGGGTTTGATATTCGTTTTCGTGTGGAGGGGCAGCAGCTTACCGTCGTGGAGGTGGTCCCTCCCGAATGCTGTACCATGGAGGTACGATAAAAGAACAGGATGTGAATTTATGAAGATTTTGCTTACCGGCGGCGCCGGTTATATCGGATCCCATACTGCCGTGGAATTGCTCCATGCCGGCTATGAGGTGGTCATCGCCGATAATTTTGTCAACAGCAGCGAAAAGGTCATTGACCGCATCAGGGAGATTACC
>CALFRX010000256.1 GCA_937919295.1 uncultured Peptococcaceae bacterium
TTTAAATCAGCTGTTAGGCGAATACAACGAGGGATTCCAGGCCCGGCAACTGCAGCCCGTGGTCACCGTGGAAGGAGAGGCAAGAATCTTTGCCGACGGCCGCCTGATGTGGCGGGTCTTCGACAATCTCTTAAACAATATCTGTAAGTATTCGCTGCCCCATACGAGGGTTTACTTCAACGTGAAGACAGGCGGGAAAACCGTGGTCATCACCTTGAAGAACATTTCCGGCACGCCCCTTAATATCACCGCCGACGATTTGATGGAACGGTTCGTCCGGGGAGACAGCGCCCGCACCACCGAAGGCAGCGGCTTAGGCCTATCTATTGCCAAAAGTTTGACGGAACTGCAAAAAGGGCGTTTCGATTTATATGTGGACGGTGATCTTTTCAAAGTCGTCATTATTTTTGATAAAGCGTAGTGATGCGGGGGATTTTGTCTTGAGACTGTTTTGACAAGACCGCCCTGTAAAGGAAGAAAAAAGGAAGAAAATCGGCTGAAATCATTGTGATTTCGGCCGATTTTTTGTCTTTGATGGGTATGTTCATGGCCCGCGATACAGCGCTCATTGCGGTGTCTCCCTTTCCTGTACCTGATCGAAAAAGGCCAAGGTTTCCGCGGCTGTTTTTTCCCAGCGGTAGCCGGCGGCTTTTTGCAAGCCTTTTTGCGTTAGTATTCTCCTTAAAGACCTTGAGGAAAGCAGGCGGTGAAGCTGTTCCGCCAGTTCCAAGCTGTTGTATGCGTCGAAATAGAGGACGGCGTCGCCCAATACTTCCGGCAGGGAAGAGGCGCGGGAAGATAAAACAGGGGTTCCCGAAGCCATGGCTTCCAAAGGTGGCAAGCCAAAGCCCTCGTATAAACTGGGGTAGACCATCACCGTGGCGCCGCTGTAAAAATAAGGTAAATCGGAAACGGGAACGTAATCGGGGAAAATAACGTCTTCCGTCAGATTCAATGATTCGATCAAGGCGTCCAACTGGTCGAAATCGTGGTTGCGCTTTCCTGGTAAAACGAGACGAAAAGGGAAGGGTTCTTCTTTTTTTAATAAGTAGATGGCATTGATTAAGGCTTTTACATTCTTACGAATGCCGAAGCCGCCGACGTAGAGGATATATTCTCCTTTGATGTTGTAGGTTTCTTTAAGAAAAGCCGCAGCCTGGTTTTTGGGCAACGGTCGGTAAATCGGTTCTGGGGCTTCGTAAATCACCTGAATTTTTGCTTCCGGGTAGTCGAATACTTTCATAATATCGTTTTTCGACCATTGGGAAACCGTGATAATGCCGTCGCTCCGTTCCATGACGTTGGGCATCTCTTTCAAGAATTCCTTTAGATAGCCCTTGCCCACTGTTTCCGGAAAGGTATAGGGGATCAGATCGTGGATTGTTACCGTTTCTAAGGAGCATTTCTTCTCCGGCAGGCCGAGGCCGTTTTGCGGCACGTGATAGAGGGCGATGTGTTCCTTTGGCAAGGCTTCGGGAAGAAAAATTTCCCGCCACATATCGCCGTTGAATTCCGCGTAGTGTAAGGCATCCTTTGCCTGGAAAGAAAAGCCGCCGTATTCTTCTCCCGGCAGGAAGACGCGGAGGTTTTTGGCGGCGGCCTCCAGATGGGATATCAATTGCCATGTATACGTACCGATTCCGGTACCTCTGTAAAACAGCGCGCCGCGGCCGTCAATACCGATGTTGCCTTTTGTCAACGGGTCATACCTCCAATCTCTTTTTCAGTAGATCAAGCCAATGATCCTCTTTTTCCAATTCTTTGACGGCGTTTTCCATTTTCTTGATATAGTAATCATCCTCATTGGTTTTTTGTTCATAAAAATAGCGGTGGGAAATCCGCCAGTATTTTTGTGGAAACAGCAGTAAAGCGTAGAGAACTTTGCCTTCTTCCCTGGTCAGGCGGCGATGCTGCTGATAACCGTTTAAGATGGCGTCGATCTTCTCTTCGCAGCGGGCGCCGCTTTTTAGAGATCGTTTGGTCAGGCGCATCAAGTCGGTGAGGGGCAGATCGCAGCAGCAATAGTCAAAATCGATCAGCATTGCTTTATTGTCTTCGATGATGAAATTTCGCGCCGCCACATCGTAGTGGATAAAAGAACCGACATTCGCGGCCTCCCTGGCCAGGCGGGGATATTCCGAGCAGAGCAGCTCCTTTTGGGCTCGCCTTGTTTTTTCTAAAAAACCGCCGTAGTATGTCCGATATAGTTTGGTAAAGTAGGTTTGTGGGGAAAAGGAGGCGATTTCATAAAAATGCTGCAACTCGCTGCCGCGCTCCGCCAGTTGTTGATAACGGTCGAAGCAGACATAGCGGGTAGAGACGAGATTTTTCAGAGATTTTTCCCGGCTGCGCAGATGAAAGGAAAAGAGGGTTTGGGCGGCGGTATATAAATGATCGATATTGTCGAAGTCGCACTTTTCCCCATCAATCCAGCGGTGAAGAGTATAGAACTCGCCCTTTTCGCCGTAGTACAGTTGGCCGTTTTTCGGCGGCAGCAGCAAAGCGTAATCAAAAAAGCCGTGGCGCAAAAGACTGTCCTCGGCAGTACAGACAAACCGGAGGTTCTTTTCCTTGAGCAAACTGCGTTTGAAAGCGAACCTTTTTAGGCCGTCTTCAACACGCCATACATTGTCTTGTACTGTAACGATCTTTTCCGGCTCAATGCCCCAGCCGTATAATAGCATTTCTTCCATAGACCGCACTCCGCATCTTTAGATAGTCCATTCATATGCGAAAAGACAACAAAAAAGAAGCCGCCGGGTTTTGCGGCGACTTTTTACGCTAAAGGGGGGGCTGTCCCTTTGGGGCAACCCCCTATGCTTATCTGTTATTCATTTTCTTTCAGGTATCTTTGTACCCAGTGGATGACGTCGGCACCATCGCCCACGGCAGTAGCCACCTGATACACTTCTCTGTCCCGGACGTCGCCGATGGCGAAAAATCCCGGTTCGCTGGTCATGTAGTGACTGTCGGTAAGGACGCGTCCTTGGGGATCGGTTTTTATAATATTCTTACAGAAACCGCTGTTGGGGTTGTCGCCGATGAAGATGAAAACGCCATCCACCGGAAGTGTCTCAGTTATTCCCGTATCGCTATGGGTGATGTTGACGCCGTTCACGGCATCGGTGCCGAGGATTTCCGTCACCTTGCAGTTCAAGTAATACTGTACCTTATCGCTTTTCTTAACCTGATCGACCAGGACTTTTTGTGCCCGGAATTCATCGCGGCGATGGATCAGGTAGATCTTTTTCACGTAGCGGGTGAGAAAATCGGCGTCTTGGAGCGCCGTGTTGCCGCCGCCGATCACGGCGACAGTACCATCGCGGTAAAGCGGCCCGTCACAGGTACCGCAATAGGAGACGCCTTTCCCCCTAAGCTGCGCTTCTCCTTTGACACCGAGCTGCCTGGGAAAAGCGCCGGTGGCGGCCACCACTGTTCTTGCCGTATATTCATTATTTTTGGTGGAAAGTTGCCAAAGTTGGTTTCGTTTATTGACAGAAGTCACTTCTTCTTGTTTGATTTCGGCGCCCCATTTTTTTGCTTGCTGTTCAAAAAGGACGGCCAGATCCATGCCGTTGATGCCCTCGGGAAAACCGGGGTAGTTGAGAAGTTCATAAATCTGCGTCATCTGTCCGCCCACAAAGAACTTTTCTAAAACCAAAACCGAGAGACCGGCTCTTGCGCCGTATAGCGCCGCGGTGAGTCCGCTGGGACCGCCGCCGATAATGATCACATCGTATATCATCGCATTTCCCCTCACTTTTTCCTTAGTATGTGCCGTTTTAGGTGGTTTTATCGGAACGGCAACCGATAAAATCAAAAGGATCTCCCCGTATTCCCCTGATGATTCACAAAAGAGGGGAGAGACCGTTTCTATAGATAGAAACAGTATACCATGTTTAAGATGAAAAGGCACACAAAAAATAGCAAAAGACTAAATATTTCAAAGTGAATCCAAATCAGATCTCATAGTGCTTATTGAATTAACAAACATATGCTTTTGCGTCCAATTAGAGTCAGCCGTAACCAAGCAAAATTGTAGAATTATGGAGAGAGTATGATAAAGAAGTGATAGACGATTGTAGAAACATATAATACACTAATTCCAAATATGACTAATCGAATTGATACAGAAACATCTATTTATATGTTATGCATCTTGTGTAGAATTTGGCTGATTGGATAAAGAATGAACAAGTAAATATAAATATATTAAATAATGAGAAAAAAATCTGCTCCAAGCAATAACGCATTGAAAAGTCCAGTCAATGGATTGACGGCGGCTGGACTTTTTTCCCGTAAAAGAAGGGGTCTGCGGCGCTGAGAGCGGGGTTTGCCGTGTACCCTAAGGAGCGAAAAAGAAGCTTTATCGACGTGTTTTACCGCTTCCATAAAGGCGGATAATTTTTTATTAAAATAGATCAGTAAAGGTAAATAATCGAAAAAATATAACGGATATAAAGGAAAAAGGAATTACTAAATTACTTTGCAGGGAGGCATGGGATATGAAGAATAAGTTTTTAAGAAGTAAAGATCAAAATGACATGAAGTCAAGGAGCTTAACAAACAAAATATTGACCAAAACAATGGTTGCGCTGTTTTTTGTTATGTTGGTGGTGATCGTTACCTTGAGCGTGGTTTTGCAAAACGCCTTTAAGGAAAAGCAAGAGAATGAAATCAAAGAGATCGCGGCATATAACAGCAAAATCGTTGTGAGCTATTTGGAAAAGATGGATAATTTTTCGAAATCTTTGGCGAATAACGTGGCCAATTATAGGAGTTTCGACTATGATACGGCGGACAAACTGCTTCGCGATTCGTTAGAAAGCGTTTTGGTGGACGAAAACATCTTTTCGGCCTATTATGCCTTTGAACCGAATCTGTATTTCCCCGATACTCCCAACGGTATCTCCTACTATGTATACAGAGACGGGGACGGCCGGGCGATTGACGTGTTAAACAATTACGACGTCTATTCTACTGGAGAATACTATACGGTTTCCCAGGAGAAGTTGGCGGGTCATATTACAGAACCGTATGAGTATGAACTGACAAACGGTGAAACGGTTTACTTGGTTTCCATGAGCCAGCCAATATTTAACGGTGACGGAGATTTTATCGGTGTGACAAACTGCGATATTTTAGCCGAGGTTTTCTTAGGCCTCGATTATGATATGGGCGGTTATGAAACGTCTGAAGGCTGTCTTTTGACCCAGGAAGGCAC
>CALFRX010000257.1 GCA_937919295.1 uncultured Peptococcaceae bacterium
TTCTGTTGTCGTAGCGCGGCTGCGTTCCTTGGGGACCACGGTGATCTGGCCGGTTCTGATTATTTCTGTTGTCAAAGCGCGGCTGCGTTCCCTGGGAACCGCGTTGATCGGGGCGGCTCTGATTGTTTCTGTTATCGCTGCGCGGGGCTCCCTGACCGCCTGTGAAGTTCTTCCGGTCAGTGTTGCGGTTATCGTATCTGCCTTGGTTGCGATTATCACCGCGGTGATCGTTTTTCCCCTGATTCTGATTCTGTTTGCTGAAAACACCTTGTTGCCGCGGTTGGTTCTGCTTGGCGAAAACGCCCTGCTGACGCGGCTGATTGTTATCTTTGGCAAAGACGCCCTGCTGACGCGGCTGGTTCTGCTTGGCAAAGACGCCTTGCTGACGCGGCTGATTTTCCCTGGCGAAAACGCCCTGCTGACGCGGCTGGTCTTTCAACGCGGGTTTCACCGGTTCCGTTTCCGGTTTTCCTTCTGTTTTGGCAGGTTCCGCTGTTTTTCCCGGTACCGGTTTCTTTTCGGTCTGCTCTGCGGGGGCTGCAGCAGCACGATCCTCATTAATTTTTTCCGGCGCGGCGGAATGCGGCATCAATTTTTTGCCTTCGCCGTCGGGAGCATTTTGCGCCTTTGGCGCATCCTCTTTCTTGACAGCGGCCTCGGCGTTCTTCTGTTCAAGAATCAATTTTGGGCGCACGATATCACGGAGCATATCCGCAAATTTATCCTCCACCGTACTCATATGATTCTTTACGTCGGCACCCATTTTGCCTAGACGCCTGATGACGTCTTTGCTCTCCATGCCAAGCTCTTTCGCTAATTCATATACTCTGATTTTACCCATTCATAAACCCCCGTTATTCAAGCATTTTATTTTATAATTTGTTCTGCGAACTCTTTATCCAAGATCAGCAAAACATTTCTCGGCGACTTTCCGATCGACTGTCCGATACGGTTCTTTTCCCCGAATTCAGCGTATTGTACATGGAAGCGCTGGGCGATCCCGGCCATCCGCTCTTTGGTGTGGGATGGAGCGTCCTCCGCCACGAGAAGGAGTTTGGCGCTCCGCTCTTTGGCTTTTGCTTCCACGGTATTTTCTCCGGAAACGAGTTTTCCCGCTTTTTGGGCAAATCCCAAAAAAGTATATATTCTCTCAGCATCATTGTCCATGCTGTATTTCCTCTTCGAGACGGCGGTAAACTTCATCGCTTAAAGTGACGTTCAACGCCCTTTCCAGGCTTCTTGATTTTTTCGCCTTTTTCAGACAGTCCGCGTGATTACAGATATACGCGCCGCGCCCCGGTTTTTTGCCGGTAAAGTCAAGTTCGCCACTGTGTTCCGCTGTTTTTACCACCCGGATCAGCTGACGCTTTTCTTTCATTTCCCGACAGCCGACGCACATGCGCAACGGTGTTTTCTTCAAAAACCTCATTCCTCCCCGGCGTCGTTGCCATCTTCCGGCACAAACGCTTCTTTGCCGTCATCAAAGAGATCGCCGCCTTCTTCAAAGACCTTATCATAATCAAGGGCTTCCGTGGCGTATTCTTCGACATAGGCGTCGTTATCTTCTACGTTTTCGGCAAAATCCTCTTCGAGAATCACGTCCTCATCAACGTAGAGGGGTTCGCCCTCGTCGGTAAGATTCATTTCCGAAGCGGATTTGATATCGATTTTCCAGCCGGTCAGCTTTACGGCGAGGCGGGCGTTCTGCCCTTCTTTGCCGATGGCTAAGGAAAGCTGGTAATTGGGAACAATGACTCTGGCGAATTTTTCGTCCGTGGCCACGTCAACAGCGATGACTTTCGCCGGACTTAACGCGTTGCTGATAAATTCGGCAGGGTCCGCGCTCCATTTTACAATGTCAATTTTTTCGCCTCTCAGCTCGTCAACAATAGCCTGGACGCGCATACCTTTCGCGCCGACGCAGGCACCTAAGGAATCGACGTTCTCATTTTTACTGAAAACCGCGATTTTACTGCGGCTGCCGGCTTCTCTGGCAATACTTTTGATCTCCACGGTACCGTCGTAAATTTCCGGCACCTCCTGCTCGAAAAGGCGTTTTAGAAGACCAGGATGGGTTCTGGAAACCACAACCTGCGGCCCCTTGTTGGTCTTTCTGATTTCGACCATATATACTTTCAGGCGATCGCCATGACGATAGGTTTCCCCGGGGATCTGTTCGTTGGCGGTAAGGGTCGCTTCGGTCTTACCGATGTCTAAAAAGACGTTTCTGTTTTCGATCCTCTGGATAATACCGGTTAAGATATCACCTTCCATATTGACGTATTCATCGTAAATGACAGAGCGTTCCGCTTCTCGCATCCGCTGCACCACCACTTGTTTCGCGGTTTGGGCGGCAATGCGGCCAAAATCACGGGGCGTGACTTCTTCTTCGTAAATGTCGCCGGGTTCATAACCGGGGTTGATCTTTTCCGCTTCGGTGAGACTGATTTCCATTTTATCATCTTCAACGTTTTCCACGATGGTCTTGCGGGAAAATACATGGAAATCGCCGGTTTCACGGTTGATTTCCGTCCGTACATTCTGTGAAGAACCAAAGTTCTTTTTATAAGCGGAAATGAGCGCCGCATCAATGGCGTCTAAAATCACGTCGGCTGAGATATTACGTTCTTTTTCCAGATCTCTCAGCGCTTCTAAAAACTCGACGTTCATGAAATAACCTCCTAAAATACGGAAATGTTTGCTTTTGCAATCATATCGAAGGGGATTTTTACGCATTTCCCCTCTACCTTCAAAACAACCGCATCATCGGTAATTTCCTGGAAAATGCCAATCCATTCTTTGCGGTTTTCCACCTTGGCGTAGGTTTTGATCCGTACCTTTTCGCCAAGGGCTTTCTCAAAGTGGGCCTTTGACTTCAAGCGCCGTTCGATACCGGGAGAAGATACCTCCAAAAAATACGCTTCGGCGATGGGGTCAAGGTCGTCAAGGGCATCGTTGATCAGACCAGTTACTTTTTCGCAGTCATCAAGATCAACGCCCTCTGCTTTGTCGATGAAAATGCGGAGGTACCATTCGCTACCTTCTTTTTGGTACTCGACATCGTAAATATCATAAACCGTTTCCGTTAAAAGCGGCTCAATACATCGCCAAACCACCGCTTCCGTGTTGTTCATTTTTTCCATAATGACTCCAACATACATAAAAAAGTGGGCAAGGCCCACTTCAACAGTAACATATCAACAATCAGAGTATATCACTATGTGACGATGGTGTCAAGAAAAAATTTCAAAAATGAAAAAGCAAAAAGATAAGGGGAAGAGCGGTTGCCGCCTTCCCCCGTTTTTTGAAATTATAACTCTTTGAGCTTCCTGTAAGCAATATTCAGCAGGGATTTATCCTGACTGTAGGTCACTTTGTCAAAAGCGTCGATGATGCTGAAAAAGCCGCCGTCCTGAAACGGCGTATGGTCCTTATTGATGCTGAAATCCGGAGTATCGGTGGTCATCAAAAACCAAACAATCCGGTTACATACGGGAGCATTCCTCGTGATCGAATAGAACTCATAGCTGGTTTCGCCAACGGCGCTCAAAATGGAAGCGTCAATATTGGATTCCTCTTTGACCCTTGCCAAAGCGACTGCAGTAGATGTTTTACCATGGCGGATGACACCTTTTGGAAATACCCATTCTCCTTTTTCGTTCTGAAGAAGAAAGACTTTATCTCCGTGAAAAATGATCCCCCCCGCACATTCTCTGAATATCATTTCAGTTACCCCTTTCTCTGTTGCGTGACCAGGTTTATTTGAATCATTCATTTTTTTAAATATTATAATTCGGCGCTTCTTTGGTGACCTGTACATCGTGAGGGTGACTTTCGATCAGACCGGCTTGGGTGATCCGGACGAATTTGCCGTTTTTCTGTAAATCGGCGACGGTTGCGGTTCCGCAATAACCCATGCACGCTTTTAAGCCGCCCACCAGCTGGAAGGTGGTTTCCGCCAAGATGCCCTTGTAGGGGACACGGCCTTCGATACCTTCGGCCACGAGCTTCAAGGCGTTTTGCGTATCGTCCTGGAAGTAACGGTCCTTACTGCCTTCTTTCATCGCCGCGATGGAACCCATACCGCGATAAACTTTAAAACTTCTTCCCTGATAAATTTCAACCTCGCCGGGGCTTTCTTCGGTACCGGCGAAAATACTGCCCATCATAATGACATTGGCGCCGGCGGCAATGGCTTTACCGAGATCGCCGGAATATTTGATTCCGCCGTCGGCAATGATGGGAATCCCCTTCTTCAAACCGACTCTGGCGCAATCGTAAACAGCGGTGACCTGGGGCACGCCGATCCCGGCGATAACCCTGGTGGTGCAGATGGAACCGGGCCCGATGCCTACTTTTACGGCGTCGGCGCCGGCTTTGATCAACGCTTCCGTGGCTTCCGCCGTAGCAACGTTGCCGCCGATGACATCAAGATCGGGAAAAGCTTTCTTAATTCTGCTTACCATATCAAGAACGCCGTGGGAGTGACCGTGAGCCGTGTCGACAACAATGACGTCCACGTGGGATTTTACCAAAGCCGCGACACGTTCTAAAGTATTGGCGGCAATGCCCACAGCGGCGCCGGCCAAAAGCCGTCCGCGTTCATCTTTGGCGGAGTTGGGATACTGCCGCGCCTTTTGGATGTCTTTGATGGTAACGAGACCTTTCAAATAACCTTCTTTATCGACAAGGGGCAGCTTTTCCACTTTATAGTGTTTCAGGATCTCCTGGGCTTCGCTGAGGCTGGTGCCGACGGGAGCCGTGACCAGGTTTTCCTTCGTCATGACTTCATAAATTTTTCTACTGAAATCCGTTTCAAAACGCAAATCCCGGTTGGTCAAAATACCGACGAGCTTGCCTTCTACGGTAATGGGAACGCCGGAAATCCGATAGTGACCCATGATCTTCAGGGCGTCGTCGATGGTTTTATCAGGAGGCAAATAAATAGGGTCGATGATGACGCCGTTTTCCGAACGCTTAACTTTATCAACTTCTATGGCCTGTTTTTCTATGGACATATTCTTATGAATGATCCCGATGCCGCCTTCTCTCGCCATGGCAATGGCCATTCTACTTTCCGTCACCGTATCCATACCGGCGCTCATCAGGGGAATCTTCAAGCGAATTCGCTTTGTCAGATTTGTCGATACATCGACATCTTTTGGTATGATCGCCGATTCCTGAGGAATCAACAATACATCATCGTATGTCAATCCTTCCTTAACAAATTTGTCCATCTAAAAAAATCCTCCATTATATTTTACTACAGAATATGATAACATAATTTAACGCGTTTGAATACCTAAATAGAGAAATATTTTCACGATTTCCCGGAAACCTTAAAAAAGAGTCAAAGAAACGTTACATTGCATTGCCAACACATTACAGAGAACGATCATCAGCAGGAAAACAGCTTCCCCCATTTCCGCCATGGCGCCGTAAATATCGCCGGTCAGACCCTGTAGAAAGCGGTTGATGAGAGCGGAAAGACCCATCGTGATCAGAAAGGAAAAGAAAAAGGCGATCAAAAGCGGATAATAGCCGCTGACAGCGAAAATTGCCGCCATAAGCAAAACGCCCCAAAAAAGAGCTGCCTTGGAAACGTACCGCTTTACGGTAACGCCCAGTCCTTCTTCCCTGGCGGCAGGGAAACAGAGCATGCAGCAGATCAGCATAAAGCGGGAAAAGACAAAGGCGCCAAGGATCGCCACAAAAAACCAATCTGACGCGATCACCGATTGATAGAGCGTATATTTCAAAAGAAACAGTAGGACCACGCCGATCACGGCAAAGGAGCCGACATGGCTGTCCTTCATGATTTCCAGTGCTCTTTCCCGGCCCCTGGAAGCAAAAAGGCCGTCGCACATATCCATAAAGCCGTCCAAATGGATACCGCCGCTCACCGCCACGGCGGTGATCAGAGCGGCCACGGCAGCAAGGGCGTCGCTCCCGGTAAAGCGCAGCAAAAAGACGACAAAACCAACAATGGCGCCGATGATCAAGCCCACCAGGGGATAAAACACAGAGGCCCGGGAAAAGGATTTTTCATCCCACTCCCCTTGATACGGTAAAGGTAACCTTGTTAAAAAGGAAACCGCGATTCTAAATTCTTTCCACATCATTTTCTTTCCTCGAACCATTCAAATTCAAACAAGATAGCGCTCAAAAACAGGCGGTAGCTCCTCTTTATAAAGGCCGCGGCAACCGATAAAACCGTGGTTAGCGTCACCGTAACCGTGATAATCGGATCCCGCGGTCACGAAAAGACCGTACTGTACGGCCAGGGCTTCAAAACGGGCAGCGCTTGCTTCTGTATGGGCGCTGTGACGAACCTCCAGGCCGGAGAGGCCCGCCTCCACCAAGCGAGGCAAAATCAGTACAGCGTTGTCGAGGCCGGGATGGGCAAGAACGGCGCAACCGCCGCAGGAGCGGATCATAACACAAGCCTCCCAGGGCGAATATTTTACCCGTTCCACATAAGCCGGTTTGCCTCTGTTCAGATAGCGATCAAAGGCGTCCTGCCTGTCTTTGACATAGCCTTTTTCCGCAAGTACAGCGGCAACATGGGGCCGGCCCAAGGTACCTTTCCCCGCTTTGACCCAAATCTCGTCCAGGGTGACAGAAAAACCCAAGGCGTTTAATTTATCCACAATGCGTTCCATGCGCGTCACCCGGGATTGGGACAGAAAAACGAGTTTCTCCCGAAAGGTCGCTTCGTCTTCAATCCCGTAGCCAAGGATATGGACGTCCCGTTTTTGCCATTCCGTGCTCAGCTCCACGCCGGGGAACACCGTAATGCCAAAAGTCTCTTCCACCCCGGCAATTTCACTCCAGCCGGCAATGGTATCGTGATCGGTAAGGGCGAACCCGGCGAGACCCGCCGCTTTCGCCTCGCCGCCCAATTCCTCCAGGGATTTGATACCGTCGGAATAGGTGCTGTGTACGTGCAGATCGTATTTCATACTTCCTCCCTCGACAGCGTATCGATCATGTAACAAAAAAGATTTTTCCCTGCCACCATGTTGATTTCCGTATCAGAAAAATCGCGCTCACGCATACGCCGGTAAAGCTGGGGCAAGCTCTTTTGATTTACCAAATCGGAGGGCATATCGGCGCCGTCGAAATCACTGCCCAAAGCAACCCGGTCGATGCCCATATAATCGGAAGCGTAAAGAATATGATCGATGATGGTATCCAGGGAGGCTTCGGCGGGATTTGTCGCTAAAAACTTATCCACAAAGGTGATGCCCATGATGCCTTTGGCCATCCTGAGCTCCTTCATCTGATTCTCTTTCAGATTGCGCCGGTGGGGATTCAGCTCATAACAGCAGGTATGGCTCACGATAGGCCCGTAGGATAGGACGTTCAGCGCGTCGTAGAAACTGTTTTCGTTCATATGGGCGAGATCCACGGCCACCGGCAGCCGGTTCATGTTGCGCAGCAGCCGCTCGCCGAGGGGTTTCAACCCCGTATCGGTATCGGCGCCGCCGGCGAAGCAGTTATCATGATTCCAGGTGATGCCGAAGGAACGAAAGCCTTTTTCATAATAGTCGAAGACGAGATCTTCGTCAACGCCGAGGGCGGCGCAGTTCTCCATGGCCAAAACCACCCCGATGTTATCGGGGTTTAAGCGGCGGAAGCTCTCGCCGTTTTGCAGCATCACCCAAACATCGTAAAATTCCTCTGTCAGCATGGTACGGTAACGGTAATAATATTTGTCAAGGATCTCTTTGGCAACAAGAGGATCGTTTTCTTCCTCCACATAGATGGCCATGAATTCCAGATCCATCTCCCGTTCCATGGTTTCAAGGTCGATATGGATGTTTTCACCCTTTGCCTGAGCCACAAGGGTATCGCAGTGTCCATCGGCTCTTAAAGGAAATGAGCCTGAAAAAGACAGGCTCATATCATCGAAAATGCTCATATGAATTCTCCGCATAAGAAAGGAGGACAAGGCAATCAAATTGTTTTTCAGCGGTGACCATTTACTGTTCCTCCTTTTAACCTTTCAAATAGGTTTTGTTTATTACTTTCTTTATGATTGGCGAAAATCCTCTTTCCGCCAACCAATACGGTCCCTTTGTTAATAGGCGCTGTAAACCCGGTGAATCCGGTGAATCGATTGTGCCTTGTGATCTGTACCAATTTCAATGACGACGCCGTTGATCTGGCGTTCACCGGCAGCCGGCTTCATCGGTTTCCGTTTCAGTTGGGTAAAAATCGAGATAGAGGCTTCTTTATCCATGCCGAGACAGGAATCGTAGGCCCCGGTCATACCGGCATCTGTAATATAGGCCGTACCGTGAGAGAGAATCTTCTCATCGGCCGTTTGGATATGGGTATGGGTGCCGCAAACGGCACTGACACGGCCATCGAAATAATGGCCGAAACAGACTTTTTCCGAGGTGGCGTCGGCGTGAAAATCCACAAAGACAATCTGATCTTTCAGGGAAATATCAGATAGCAGATTGTCTAAGGCTTTAAAGGGACATTCCGGGGCTAAATTGCTGTAAGCACGGCCCAGCAGGTTGATGACGGTCAGCTGCTCCCCGTTTTTCAAGGAAAAGCTGCGATAGCCCCTCCCCGGCGCCGGTACCGATAGATTGAGGGGCCGCAGGATATTCTCTTTTTCATCAATGAAATCGAAAATCTTTTTATTATCAAAAGTGTGATTGCCCATGGTAAAAGCGTCGGCACCAGCGGCGGCGATCATTTCGTAGGCTTTCAAATCCATGCCGAAACCGCCGGAGGCGTTTTCCCCGTTGACGATGGTAAAATCGGTTTTGTATTCCTCTTCCAGCCGGGGCAGATTGTTTTCCAATACTTCCCGGCCGGGACGGCCAACGATATCACCAATAAAAAGAATTCTCATCCTACACCTCAATTACTGAATACTAAAACTTTTCCGGATTCCCTGCAAATAACGATCTGATTGCCGATACTTTTTTCGTCAATGGTCATTTTCTTATCATTGAGGCGGTGCATTTCCCCCTCCTCGTAATACCAGTTATAGTCGTCGGCAAAAGCCGCGTCGATTTTTTCCACCATAATATGATCGATGAACTCCAGGCGGAACAGTTCGATCAGGAAAGCAATTTCCGACCGGCTCACAGAGGTAATGTCGCGGCAGGCGTCGAGGACCATATAATCGCGGACAACATGGGTGATGATACCAAAGTCATAGCTTTTCGTTTTGGCAAGTTGGTGATATTTGCCCACGGCAGTTTTGATTTTTGCCGTTTTCTTTTCCAGCGCCGCTCCTTTTAACGCAGTAACGTCCTTTAACAGGAAAGAGAAATACAGTTTTTCTTGATCTCTGTCGTATTTGATTTTTGCGACCTCGGGAAAACAGATCAGCACGGAAACGAAGAGATTGACGTAATCCATGATTTCTTCATTATCGTTTATGCGCATAGATCCTCCTTTTCGTCTCATTCCCGGATAAACCTGGATACAGACAGTACCGGCAAAGAATTGCCGGTACTTATTGTTATTTCGCGTAATCAACAGCGCGGGTTTCGCGAATGACCACAACTTTGATCTGACCGGGATATTCCATTTCTGAAGAGATCCGTTTGACGATGTCGTGGGCGAGGCCGGCGGACATCACGTCGTCGATCTTATCGGGTTTTACCATAATGCGAACTTCGCGGCCTGCCTGAATGGCAAAGCTCTTTTCGACACCCTGGAATGAGTTGGCGATTTCCTCCAACTGTTCCAGACGTTTGATATAAGTTTCCAGTGTTTCTCTTCTGGCGCCGGGGCGGGCAGCGGAAATTGCGTCTGCCGCCTGGACTAAAACGGCTTCAACGGTAATGGGATCCACATCTCCGTGGTGGGCAGCGACGGCGTTGACGATCACTTTCGATTCGCCGTATCTCTTCGCCATGTCGGCGCCGAGAGAGGCGTGCTGTCCTTCCATTTCCCGGTCAATGGCCTTGCCGAGATCGTGAAGGAGCCCCGCGCGTTTCGCCATGGTGGCGTCGAGTCCCAGTTCCCCGGCCATAATGCCGGAAAGCTGCGCGACTTCCACCGAATGGTTCAAGACGTTCTGTCCGTAACTGGTGCGGTAACGTAAGCGCCCCAACATCTTGATCAGTTCCGGATGAAGACCGTGGACGCCCACGCTGAAGGTGGCCTGCTCCCCTTCTTCCTTGATGGTCTGATCAACTTCTTTTTGGGCTTTCTCCACCATTTCCTCAATGCGGGCGGGATGGATACGGCCATCCTGGATCAGTTTTTCCAGGGCGATGCGGGCAACTTCCCTGCGCACCGGATCAAAACCGGAGATGATAACGGCTTCCGGCGTATCATCAATGATCAGGTCGATGCCGGTCATTGTTTCCAAGGTGCGGATGTTTCGACCTTCCCGGCCAATGATGCGGCCTTTCATTTCATCGTTGGGCAGCACCACCACGGAAACCGTGGTTTCCGCCACATGATCTGCGGCGACCCGCTGTATCGCCTGGGAAACAACTTCTCTGGCGTATTTTTCGGCGTTTTCTTTGGCGTCGGTCTCGATTTCCTTGATCATCAAGGCGGCGTCGTATTTTACTTCCTGTTCCAAACCGGACAGCAACAGCTGTTTCGCTTCTTCGGCGCTGAGTCCGCTGATGCGTTCCAACTCTTCCTGTTTTGCGCTTTGGATTTTCTCTGCTTGTTCGATTTTATTGTCGAGATCACGTTCCTTTTTGTTGATTTTGTTTTCCTTGTGCTCGATATTCTCGATTTTTTTGTCTAAATTTTCTTCCTTTTGCAGGATTCTCCGTTCCATGCGGGAAATTTCGTTTCTTCTTTCCTTCGATTCTTTCTCGCTTTCGTTCTTCATCTTGAGAATCTCTTCTTTTGCTTCTACAAGAGCTTCTCTCTTCTTGGAATCCGCTTCTTTATAGGCGTTTTCCAGAATCTTTTTCGCTTCTTCTTCCGCGGATTTAAACTTTGCTTCCGCGCTTTTTTTACGGACAACGTAACCGATCAAAAAGGCGATGATGGCGGCGGCGATAATTGCGCCGACAATAACCAATAATTTAAGCTCCAATGCTAACACCCCCATATAAAATAAAAAAAACCAAGATAAACTTGGTTTAAGCCAATTTCTCCATCGGATATCGTATAGGAAAAAGAAGCAAACTACTCCCCTCCATTGGTATTATCTGTATTTTATTCTTTAAAGATATCTTAAAAAATATAAATCAATTATAAAATACGCGATATATCACGAAAGCCGAAAATCAGCTAAGAAACTTCGTTTCATCTGATATATAGTTTATAATAATAGGCCCGTACTTGTCAAGGAGATATTTTCAGTCAATCTGTTTCTTTTTCAGGGAATGAGGAAAACAAAGACATCTGTTCCATGATATTTCCCGGGGAGAATCCCCGGCGATAGAGACGCTGATAAAACCGGTCCCTATTTTCGTCAAGGGACACGCCGGGACGGCACCACTGTGTTAGCAATCTTGCGATGATTTCCTGTTCTTCTTCATCAGTATAAAGGGTTTCGATCTCCTCATCACAGGAAATCCCCGCCTCCCGTAATGCCCTCTGCACAAAATTGCGGCCTTTGGGATTGTTCCGTTTCCCCTTGGCGATAACATATTCTTTATAGCTTTCGTCGTTGAGATAGCCCCAGCCAAGGAGGGTGGAGACGGTTTCTTCGACAGTGGTTTCGTCATACCCCCGCTTTTTTAAAGCGAGGGTCATTTCCTTGACGCTTTTCGGTTTATAATTTAACAGCCAAACGCTGTAATTGACGGGATTGGGAAGTTTTTTCCCCGGTTTCCGGTTCATGCTTATTCCTTTGCCTCGCTGCTGTCTTCACCAAAGCTCGAAACATCTTTGTTTTTCATGGCCCCCGTTACTTTTCCTTCGATTTCCTGGGCCATATCGGGATGCTCTTGCAGATATGTTTTGACGTTTTCACGTCCCTGGCCGATGCGTTCCTCCTCGTAGGAAAACCAGGAACCACTTTTTTTAATGATATCAAGGTTCACGGCAATATCGAGCAGGCTGCCGACTTTGGAAACTCCCTCACCGTAAATGATATTTCGAATACCGCCTATGGATTGATTTCCGCAAGG
>CALFRX010000258.1 GCA_937919295.1 uncultured Peptococcaceae bacterium
ACCAGTTCCACACCGTCAAGATAATCGGAAAGATTAATTTCACCGATGAGGGGCTGGCAGATGATATTCTTATGCTTGATCGGTAATGCGGCAAAGATAGAAAGCCGTTCGTCGGCTCTTTTTTGATTTTCCACGGTACAACCTATGGTGACATTATCATAGCCCTCTCCCCAGTCTCCGGGAATACACTCCATAAAACGCTGGATCCGCTTGGTCAGAAAGAGAAACTGCAAATCGGAGCGCTCCTTGATCATCTCCCAACACGCCTTGCGCCAGGGGTCAGCTTCCTCAATCAGAAAATCCCCGGAAAAACAAAGATTGACGGTTTGCCCCGGCTGCATTTTATATTCGCCATTATCTCATGGGGCATTCGGATATTAAGTTGACAGCAAACATCTATAGCCATGTAACACCAAAAATGCATGAACAAACAAGGGAACTAATAAATAAATAACTACGCAGTGCTTTTAAATGTCTTCAAAATGTCTTCACAACACCCTTCAACAGGTGTCAAAAATAGCATTTTTTAAACATCTATAGTCACAGTAAACCCCTGTCAAACATCACGTTTAGCAGGGGTTTACTGTTGGAGCGGGTGAAGGGAATCGAACCCTCGTTTTGAGCTTGGGAAGCTAACGTTCTACCATTGAACCACACCCGCAAGTCATCCAAATATATAGCAAGACCGCATATGCGGTCTTTTCATTTTAAAAAAGTATAACGCGGCGCGTTGTAAATTAAGTGTTGGTGACGCGTATGGGATTTACCCTAAAGGGCATGAACTTCGAATCCACTCGGATCAAGCTATTTAAATGATGCTCCTACACCTGCGGTGCAGGCGCATCATTTAATGGTGACGCGTATGGGATTCGAACCCATGAATGCCAGCGTGAAAGGCTGGTGAGTTCAGCCGCTTCTCCAACGCGCCAGGTAATGGTGAGCCATCGGCGATTCGAACGCCGGACACCCTGATTAAAAGTCAGGTGCTCTGCCTGCTGAGCTAATGGCTCTTGTACAACGAAAATGATTGTATCAAATTTCAGAGATTTTGTCAATCATTTTTCCTTAATTTCTTAATTTCATTGCCGGAATACGCAAGATTTCCTTGAAATAGTGAAAAATCCTCAACGCTAAACAGGCCAAACAACTTCCCACAAGCGAACTGACCCTATCCGAAAAGAAAGCGAGAGACGATCTGAACCCTTGTCTCTGGTGATTCTATAATTTTTTTAAAATTCTCTTCTTAAAATCGTCTGCTGCCGATCAGGGCCGACGGCAACGATGGAGACAAGAGTCTCCGTCAGTTCTTCCACCCTTTTGATATAGGCTTTGGCGTTCTCCGGCAGTTCCTCATAGTTGCGGCAGGAGGAGATATCCTGCTGCCAGCCGGGGAGGGTTTCGTAAATCGGCTCACATTGCTCCATGGCGCTAAGGGAGGCGGGAAATTCCCTCATGACTTGTCCGCCATAGCGATAAGCGACGCAGATTTTCAGCTCTGATAGCTGATCAAGGACGTCCAACTTGGTCAAAGCCAGGTCGGTCATACCGCAAACCCGAGCGCTGTAGCGCAGCACCACGCCGTCGAGCCAACCGCAACGGCGGGGACGGCCGGTGGTGACACCGTATTCGCCGCCGACTTTGCGCAAGGTTTCACCGTACACATCGTGCAGTTCCGTGGGGAATGGCCCACTGCCCACTCTAGTGGTATAGGCCTTGGCCACGCCGACGACGGCATCAATTTTGGTAGGGCCAACGCCGGTGCCGGTAAGGGCGCCGCCGGCACAGGGGGAAGAAGACGTTACAAAAGGATAGGTGCCATGGTCGATATCGAGATGTACCGCCTGGGCCCCTTCAAAAAGAACCTTTTTCCCTGCTTTCAGCGACTCGTTGACGAGTACCGAGGTATCTGCCACATAGGGACGGATTCTTTCGGCCAAAGCGGCAAATTCCTTCACAATCGCCCCTTCGTCTAAGGGTTCTTCTCCATATATTTTTTCCAGCAGAAGGTTTTTCTGCTTTAAGATAATGTGAAGTTTGTGTTGGAACTCATCAAACTCCATGAGATCGCAGATGCGGATACCGACGCGGTTCACCTTATCACTGTAAGCGGGGCCGATCCCCCGTTTGGTGGTACCGATTTTGGCTTCACCCTTGGCGCTCTCCTCCAGACCGTCGATGAGCTTATGATAGGGCATGATCAAGTGCGCCCGGTCGGAAAGATGAAAGCGCTCAAAGGATATACCCCGTTCTTGCAGCTGTTCCATTTCGCCAAGCAATACAGACAAATCAACGACAACGCCGTTGCCGATAATATTCAGGCTGTCTTTATTCAATATACCGGAGGGAATGAGATGTAATTTATATTCGGCGCCGGCGCTGATGACCGTATGACCGGCGTTGTTGCCGCCCTGGGAGCGAACGACGACTTCGGAACGATCGGCGAGAAAATCCGTGATTTTCCCTTTTCCTTCATCTCCCCATTGTGATCCGACAATAATGGTTGCAGGCATATAAGGACCGCCTTTCTCTTTAAGCTTTGCATAAAGTCACAACATAATTATATTAAATAATGCTTGTTATGTCAATGAATTATCGAAAAAGCAGCCGTCGTTTTCTGGGAAAAAGCGTTTATAACACGTCGTCGCCAAAGGAAATTCCCAAATCCCGGGCTGTTTGTACCAGTTCGCCGCAGGGATCGACCCTTTTCGGCACGCGGACAGATTCCCCGATGGGCACCAATTTGATGCGGTCATTTTTCAAACAGACAATGACGTTTCTTCGTCCGTCAAAGGCCGCTCTCACTGCCGCCACACCGTAACGGCTGGATAAAATGCGATCAAACGGCGCCGGACTGCCGCCTCTTTGCAAATGACCCAACACGATGCAACGTGTTTCCAGACCGCCCTCTTCTTTTAAAAGCGCCGCCACGGCATTGCCGATGCCGCCGAGTTTTTCCGGGTTATAGGGATTGCCCACATTTTCACCGCTGATGACCTTTTCCCCGTTGAGTTTCGCGCCTTCGGCAACGACGATGATACTAAAGGCCCTGCCGCGCTTTTTTCGGGATTCAATCTTCTTTAAAATCCCCCTGACATTGAAGGAAATTTCCGGAATCAAAATCACGTCGGCGCCCCCGGCAATACCGGCGTAAAGGGCAATGAACCCCGCATCGCGGCCCATGACTTCTAAGATCATCGCCCGGTGGTGACTTTCAGCCGTTGTATGTAATTTATCAATGGCGTCTGTGGCGGTATTGACCGCTGTTTCAAAACCAAAGGTGCGGTCGGTGACGGGAAGATCATTATCGATGGTTTTGGGTACGCCGATTACCGGGAGTCCTTTTTCTGCCAGTTCATAGCTGATGGCCATGGAACCATCGCCGCCGATGACGATCAGACAGTCGAGCCCCAGCATCGTACTGTTGGCGATCACTTTGTCGCTAACGTCTTCATAAACAATTTCTCCGTTTTTTTCCACGGGATAATGGAAGGGATTGTCCCGGTTTGTGGTGCCCAGGATCGTACCGCCCTTGGGCAGGATGCCCCGGACATTGTTGGGACTCATCACGGTACAGTGCATTTCGATGAGGCCTTTGTAACCGTCATAAAAACCGATCACTTCCGCATTTTGTTTACAAGCTGTTTTGACCACGGCACGGATTACGGCATTCAAACCGGGACAATCGCCGCCGCCGCATAAAATACCGAGTTTCATAAAAACCTCCTATTTCGAAAAAATAGTGTTTTTTTCTATTCTACTATAGATTCGACATCTTTTCCCTTTTTCTTTCCGCGTGGAACAAAAACTTCCCACAAAATCATAAAAATGGACATTTTTTTCTTTTCGATGATCGACTGTGACGTTTCCCCTATCTCTTCCTATTAATTTTAAATATTCAAAATATTTTTCTTGTGTCTTCCTATTTATTATGCTAAAATTGAGAGAAAAAAAGAGGAAGTTTAGTTATGGAAACGAGTCAGATTTTCGCCATCGCCATATTCGTACTGGTCATGGCAGTTATCATCAGTGAAAAGGTCCATCGGGCCGCAGTAGCCCTGGCCGGCGGTATCATCCTGATTCTCTCCGGCGTCATTAGCTTTGAACAGGGGATTGAAGCCATCGATTTCGCTACCATGGGCGTGCTTTTGGGCATGATGCTCTTTGTCGCCGTGGTAAAGGAATCGGGGCTTTTTGAGTACATGGCCATCAAGGCGGCAAAAATCGCCAAAGGCGACCCCTGGCGCATCATGGTGGCGTTTATGATCGTCACCGCGGTTTTTTCAGCCTTTCTTGACAATGTGACCACTGTTTTACTGGTAGGTCCCATGACCATCACCATCTGCCGGATGATCAACACCAACCCGGTCCCTTTCCTGCTCACGGAAAGGGACCGGGTTGGTGTTGATCATCCGGCAGATGG
>CALFRX010000259.1 GCA_937919295.1 uncultured Peptococcaceae bacterium
GATGAAAACAGCGTCGAAATCAATCCCTGGGGGAATCCCCGCCGGAGCATTTTCTTCGATCAAGGTAATATTATCCACGGCGAAGCGGTCAATATTTGCTCTGCACAAGGCTACCGCCGCCGGATCTTTTTCCAAGGCCCAAAGATGACCCGCATAAGATGTCAGCGCTATTTCAACGGTGCAGGAGCCGGTCCCGGCGCCGATTTCTAAAATATTGGCGTTCTCGGTCAAACGCAGTTTGGAGTGAACCACGGCGCGGACTTCGCTTTTGGTCATAGGGGAACCCCCCCGAAGAAAGGCTTCGTCGGGCAGTCCCATGGACTGATAAGGCCATGGCCGCTTAGACGGATCGGGGTTTTCCACAATGACAAGGCTAAGATCGGAAAACTCCATTTCTGCGATTTCGGCGACAGTTCCCCGGACAATGCGCTCTTCAGGATAGGAGAGATGTTCTCCCACAAGGAGCCGGAGATCGGCAAAGGTTGGATCTTTGAGAAGGTTGGCGATCTGTTGAGGGCAGTACTTGCTCCCGGCAAACACCACCGTATAGGGATGGCGGGCTACGATGTTCTTCAGGGGCAGGAAGTCTTTGCCGTGGAGGCTCACGATCTTCAGCTGATTCCAGTTCAGTTTCGCTTTGGCCATAAAGTATTGCAGGGAGCTGATGCCCGGCAGCACCTGAAAATCGATGTCCGGCAATTTATTTTGCAAATAAGTACAAATGGAGTAGAGCCCTGTGTCACCGGTGGCGAGAACGGCAATATTCTTTTTGCCGTGATTTTCTTCGATGCAGGCCACCACGTCGCAAAGGTTGTTGCGAATACAAAAGGTGTCTTTATCCTCTGAGACAAAGTCGCTGAGGATGCGTTCGCCGGCGAGGATGAGGTCGGCCTTTTCGATGAGGTCGGCCGCCAGAGGATAAAGATATCCCTTATCTCCGGGACCGACGCCAATGATCGCGGTTGTTTTCTCACACATGGGCAAATTCTCCGATCCATTTTTTCGCTTTTTCATCCATATACAATAATCTATTATCGTCACCGAAGAGAATGGCGCTGATTTCCACTTCACCGAAAACGTAGTTTTCTCCCCGCTTAACGGCGTTTTCCACGATCCTGGGATAGATCCCATTTAACGCTTCCCGTTCGATGATTTCCACCGCCGCCGTGGTGGTAGGGCAACGGTAGATTTCCTCAACGATTTCTTGGGAAGCGCCCTCCAAGGCAGCGTAAGCCGCCAAAATTTCCATGCGGCAGTCAGCGATGCGGTTATGGGTATAGAAGACGCCACCGGAAACTTTGACCATCTTGCCGATATGCCCTGTCAAAAGCAGCCGTTCCGCGCCGCGATTGGCCGCTTCATCCAGCATAAAACCGATGTAGTTGCTGACTTTAACGACTCTCTCGTCGCTGATATGGTGTTCTCTCAAAAAAGAAAGGCCATAATTGCCGAAAGCGTAAATCACTTCTTTGTAGCCTTTTGACATGAGGACGCTCAGTTCCAAGGCAAGGCTTTCTTTGAGGGCGTCTTCCGACATGGGATAAACGATGCCGGTACTGCCCAAAATGGAAATGCCGTCTTTGATACCGAGCCTTGGGTTAAAGGTCTTTTTGGCGACCTCTTTGCCGCCGGGGACGGAGATCGTCACAGTGGCGCCGTAGCCCTTCGGCAGTACTGATTTGACGTTGGTTTGGATCATGCCCCTGGGCACCGGGTTGATGGCCGGTTCTCCCGCCGGCACCTTCAATCCGTTTAGGGTCACCCGGCCAACGCCCTCACCGCCTTTCAAGGTAATCTCCTTGCCGCGATTGAGAATGACGGCAGCTTCAATATGAAGTCCCGTGGTGATATCGGGATCATCGCCGCCATCCTTTTCAATGGCGGCAATAGCGCCGTCTTCCGTCAGTTCGCTGCGGCAAAGGGGCAGTGTTACGTTTTTCCCGTCGGGTAAAATAATATCAATCTCCGTAATATTTTCCCGCTGGTGCGCCATGAAAGCAGCGGCCTTGGCGGCTCCGGCGGCGCAGGTTCCTGTGGTAAAACCGGTTCTCAATTGTTTTTTACCCACTTTTACAAATTCCGTCATGCTTCTTTGATCGCCTCCAATAGCAAACCGTTGACGATGGCGGCGGCAATATTGCTGCCGCCCTTGCGGCCTTTCGCCACAATATAGGGGATATCCAGCTTCATGATCAATTCTTTGCTTTCCACCACGTTCACAAAGCCCACCGGCACGCCGATGATCAGATCAGGGTGAAATCCGCCTTCCTTAATCCGCTGATAAAGAGCGATCAGCGCCGTAGGCGCGTTGCCGATGGCAAAGATTTTCACACCCTCTTGAGCCATGGCCTTTTCCATGGCCACGGTAGCTCTGGTCACGCCCTTTGCGGCAGCTTCCTCAGCCACGGCGGGATCGTCGATATAACAGGCTTTTTCACAGGAAAATCGCGCTAAATTCTTTTGATTGATCCCGGAAAAGGCCATCCGCGTATCCGTATAGACGGTACAGCCTTTTTTTAGCGCGTCCACCCCTGCCCTGACCGCGCCGTTGCCAAAGCACAGATTATCGGCATAATCGAAGTCGGCGCTGGTATGAATGGCTCTCTTAATGATTCCCTCCTGTTCCGGGGAAAAGGCACGGTCGCCCAAAAGCGAGGTGATGATCGCAAAACTTTGTTTCTCAATAGAACCTGGTTCATAAATGGTAATTTTAGTCATAGCATTCCTCCGCCAGCAAATTGTTTCCAAAGGTAAAAAACAGTAAATATCAAGATAAAAAGGATCACGCTACCATCTAAAACCCACAAACTCTTACGGTAATCATCGAGATCCGGCTCTTTTAAAGCGTCGCCGATGGTAGGTTTTTCAATCCGCAAGCCGTGGTAAATATGGGAGCCTCCCAGTTGCAGGCCGAGTAATCCGGCAACAACGCTTTCCGATTGGGCACTGTTGGGACTCAAATGGGCAAAGCGGTCACGGCAAAAGATCTTCCAGCCGTTGCGAAAGTTTAATCCCGGCAAAACCCCGGCAGCCAACATGGCCAAAGCGCCGAGACGGGCAGGAATAAAGTTAACCGCGTCATCGATCTTTGCCGCGAAACAACCGAAACGGAGGTAGCGCTCGTCTCTGTAACCCACCATGGAGTCGAGGGTATTGATGGCCTTATAGAGCCAGACAAAAATCACGGGGAAACCGAGAAAGTAGCCGATGGCCATATAAAAAAGGGGTGCTAACACGCCGTCAACGGTGTTTTCCGCCACGGTTTCGATATCGGCTTTGATGATCTCCTCTTTTGTCAGCTCTTCCGTATCGCGTCCCACCACATAGGAAACGAACTTTCTGGCCGCCGGGAGATCGTCCCTTTTCAATGCTTCCGTCACATAGCTGGTTTCCTTCTTCAGGGAGCGCCAGGCCAAAGCCGTATACATAAAATAGACGGAAACGATGACATACAAAGGCCGCCAAAGGGAAGCCAGGAAGAGCAGCGCGGACAAGAAAACGGCGACGCTGAGGAGTACCGCCACGGTGAACAATGCTCCCCGCCAAAATTGATGTTTTTCACCGTAAAATACTTTTTCGTAAAAGGTGATCAGCCTGCCGAGCCAAACCACCGGATGGGGAAAGCCCTTGGGATCGCCAAGGAAAAAATCAGCGATGAGACTGAGGTATACGCTCATTTTTCCATGCTCCCGCTTTCCACCAAGGTCACAATATAGTCGAGATCAAGGTATTTTGAGGCTTCCTCGGCCAGTTTTTCGTATTGCGTTTCCTTATAGGCGGCGGTATCAAGAACAGGCCGCAGAGGCAAGCCCTTGGTCTCACGAATCATATTGAGCCAGGCTGTACGGAAGTGATCGTTGTGGAAAATGTTATGGAGGTAGCTGCCTGCCACACGCATATCGGCGGTGGCGGCGCCGTCCTTTTTGCCGTCAATGGACCAAAGATAGGACGCGCTTTCACCAATGATCTCCGTTCTTCCCAAATGGATTTCATAACCGTCAACCTCCATCCCGGCGACAAAGGGATGGAGTCCCGTGGCATGGGCCAAAATCACCCGTTTATCCTTTTGGAAATGGGTGGCGAGGGGCAGCAAGTTTAGGCCGTTTTTGCGGTAGCCGGGCTTAAAGTCAATCCCCTCGTCGTCAATCAATGTTGTGCCGAGGATCTGGTAACCGCCGCAAATGCCGAAAACATAGCCTTGATACTCTTTAAGCTTCGCGGCCATACCGATTTCCGCCAAATACTCCAAATCGCCGATGGTGCTTTTGGTACCGGGAATGATCACGGCGTCGAATTGATCAAGAGAGGTAGACGCGTCGATAAAGCGAATATCCACATCGTCTTCATAGATGAAAATCTCCATATCGGTGTGGTTGGAAATATAAGGAAGACGTACAATACCAATGGAAATCCTATGCTCCAAGGCGGAACGGTGCTGAAAGTTGATGCTCAGGGAATCCTCCCCTTCGATATTGATATCCTTAAAATACGGGAGTACCCCGACAACCTTAACGCCGGTATACTCTTCAATCCAGCGGACGCCGTCCTCAAAGAGGGAGATATCGCCCCGAAACTGATTAAAGATCAACCCCTTAACCCTTTTTCTGTCTTCGCCCAGGAGCTCCAGGGTGCCGACGATGGAGGCAAAGGAGCCGCCCCTGTTGACATCCACAACCAAGAGCACCGGCACGTCGGCTTCGTTGGCAATGCGCATATTGACGATTTCCCGATCATTGAGATTGACCTCGGCGGGAGATCCGGCGCCTTCGATAACCACGGCGTCAAAGTTTTCCCTGATGATCGCAAGGCCCTTTCTGGCCGCTGCCAAGCCCTGGTTCATGGTGAAATTCCGGTGATATTCCTGCCCCGGCATGGGTTTGTAGACCTTGCCGAAAAGGACGATTTCCGAACCGGAATCCTGCTGTGGTTTCAGTAGGATCGGGTTCATATAGGTTTCCGGGCGGATACTGGCGGCTTCCGCCTGGACGCCCTGGGCGCGACCGATCTCGCCGCCATCCCAGGTAACATAAGAATTATTAGACATATTCTGGCTTTTATAGGGGCATACGTGATAGCCCTTGTTTTTTAATATACGGCAAAGGGCAGTGGCAATGTAGCTTTTACCGGCGTCGCTGCTGCAACCTTGAATCATGATTCCCTTCATGGCGAATCCTTTCTCGTAACACTCGTAAAAATAAAAATACCGATTTCCCCTGCGGAAAATCGGTTTCAGATCGCGAAATACGGATCTGATGATACCTAACTCTACCCAGGAGAACCAAAAAAACGGCAGGTCTACCGACTTAACATCATCCTAATCAGACACCTTCCCGCTATTCGCAGTGGTAAACGTCTTTTCGTCCGTATCACGGTTGCTGGGACAGTACAGGAATCACCTGTTTCCCTATTATGCGCAAATCGCACCGTTTCGTTTATCAAATTTGTTTCATTGTAACGCAGAACAGTGACGAAATCAAGACAAAATTGCTATATTTCTTGGACAATTTTTGGATATTTCCATAAAATCGCCCCATGGAGCCATTTTAGAAGAATCCTTGGGAGCACCCTGTAATATTTTTGGATTTCTTGTAATTTACCGTGTCGTTTTAGAAATATGATTGACATCTTTTTTCTCTTATGTTACCATGACAAAAATGATCGAATACGTTTGGTGCCGTTTTACGGAGAATAGGGAAGTCAGGTGAAAGTCCTGCGCGGTCGCGCCACTGTAAGGGAAATATCCCAAGCCAGGAGACCTGCCAAACGTAGTAAACACTCATGCTACGAACGATGGCGAGGTGTCGGAAAAATTGATTTTCCCTAACAACCTGCCGGAGTTCGCCGGTCGGTTGTTATTTTTATTTAGGAGGGAAACAAATGACACAAAAACAAAAACAACTGATAGCTCTGGTAACGGGACTCTGTATCCCCTTCCTGCTGGTTTCCGGCGTTTCCGCGATGCATATTATGGAGGGTTACCTGGCCCCCCAATACTGTGTCGCCTGGGGTGTGGCCTGCATTCCTTTTTTGGTCGCCGGCTTTATTTCCATCAAAAAACTCTCCATAGAGCATAGAAAAGCCTTGATTCTCCTGGCCATGGTGGGGGCATACACCTTCGTCATATCCGCCTTAAAGGTTCCTTCCGTAACCGGCAGCTGTTCCCATGCCACGGGGACGCCCCTGGGCGCCTTGCTTTTCGGTCCCAGCGCCATGTCCATCATCGGCCTCATTGTCCTGCTGTTTCAGGCTCTGCTTTTGGCCCACGGCGGCATCACCACTTTAGGGGCGAATACTTTTTCCATGGCCATTGCCGGCCCCTTCATCGCTTTCGGCGTTTACAAGCTCTCTTTGCTGCTCAAGGCGCCGAAACATTTCGCCGTATTCCTCGCCTGTTTCCTGGGGGACTTGGGAACTTACTGCATCACCTCGGTACAGCTGGCCATGGCTTATCCTTCGGAAGTCGGCGGTTTTTCCGCCTCATTGGCGAAATTCATGGGTATTTTCGCCACCACGCAAGTGCCTTTGGCCATCATTGAAGGATTGCTTTCCGTGGTGATCGTCATGGCCCTGGAAGCTCACGCAAAAACAGAATTAACGGAAATCGGTTTCACGGGAGGTCTTGCCAAATGAGTAAAACGAACAAAAACAGAACCGTCATCATTGTTCTCTTGTTGCTCTGTGTCGTCATTGCCGTCATTCCCCTGATCACCTTAGGTCAGTCCGCCGCCTTCGGCGGTGCCGACGACGCGGCAGGCGATTTGATCACCTCCATTGACGACAATTATACCCCCTGGTTCAGCGCACCCTTTGAAAAACTCTTTGCCGGCGGAGAAATCCCCGGAGAAATCGAAAGTTTACTTTTCTGTCTCCAGGCAGCTCTTGGCAGCGGACTTTTCTTCTTTATCTTAGGACGCCTAACCATGCGCACGAAAATGAGAAAAGCCCTTGTGGAAAACGGTATCGATATTGAAAAAGCGGAAAGCGTTAAATAAAACCCCATGATCATCATCGATAAACTTTGTTATTATTCAAAGCTACGCTATCAAAATCCCTATATCAAAACGGCCTGGGCGATGATTGCTTTAATCATCACGGTTTCGACCCGTTCCATCGCCCTGTCCGTTCTTATCTTGGCGGCAATGAGTTACCTTACCGTAATCAAGGGAGGTACCAATCTGCGCAGGTATTGTCATTTCATGGCAATACCTTTTGCCTTTTTATTTTTAAGCTCCTTTGCCATTGCCGTCAATTTCTCCAAAACGCCTCTTTCCGTGCTGTCGCTCCCCATTGGCAGCTGGTATTTAACGGCCAGCTTCAGCGGCCTTTACCTGGTGCTTCAGCTGATTCTCACAGCACTGGCCGCCGTTTCCTGCCTTTATTTCCTCACCCTCACCACACCGATGCCGGATATTTTGATGGTACTGAAAAAAGTACGCTGTCCCTATCTGATCATTGAAATGATGATGTTGATCTACCGCTTCATCTTCGTGCTTTTGGACATTGCCTATCAACTGCGGATCTCTCAGATCTGCCGCCTCGGAAACAAGGATAAGCGAACCAGCTGGAAAGCGCTGGGAGAGCTGATGGCCGTTTTATTGGTACGGGCCATGAAACGGGCCAACGAAATGTACGACGCCATGGAATCCCGGTGTTACAATGGTGTGATTTCCGTTTTGGAAGAAACCGGCGTTGCCACAAAAAAGGAAATCGCGCTCCTTGCCATTTGCTCTCTGTGCCTTACGGCAGCTGCCCTATGCTGCGCTTATCTCGGAATATAAACGAAAGAAGTTATTTGTGATTTATGGAAGAAACGATCATCAAAGCAGAAAACATCACCTTCACTTACGAAGACGGCACCCAAGCATTAAAGGGCATTGATATTGAGATCAAAAAAGGGCGCAAAATCGCTTTTTTAGGCGCCAACGGCTCCGGAAAGTCCACCTTTTTCCTCTGTCTCAACGGCATTCATCAGCCAAGCAACGGCACACTGTATTACAGAGCGGAACCCTACCATTATAAAAAGGACTTTTTGCTCAAGCTGAGAAGTAAAGTCGGCATCGTTTTTCAAGATCCCGACCGTCAACTGTTTTCCGCCAGCGTCCGCCAAGAAATTTCCTTCGGCGCCATGAACCTCGGTCTCGCCATAGAGGAAGTCAAAGCCCGGGTGGATCGCAGCATTGAGGATCTGGAAATCACAGCCTTTCAGGAAAAGCCTACCCACTTTTTAAGCGGCGGGCAAAAAAAACAGGTGGCCATCGCCGACATTTTGGTCATGGATCCGGAAGTCATCGTCCTGGATGAACCAGCGGCGGCCTTGGATCCGAAACATACCACCATCGTCAATCACCACATCGACCAGATGGCCAAAAAAGGCATCACGGTGTTGATTTCCACCCACGATGTGGATCACGCCTACGCATGGGCCGATGAAGTGGTCTTATTTCATGAAGGCAAAATTATAAAGAGCGGCACACCCAAAACCGTTTTCAGCGACGAAAAAACCCTCCTTGCCACCAATTTACAAAAGCCCTCGGCTTTGCGGCTTTTTGATGATCTCTGCGCCAAAGGGCTTTTCGATCCGTCGTTGCCGCCGCCCCGCAATCTTGAGGAACTGGAACAGTATATTCACGATATCAGTAAAAGGAGTACCGCACTATGACCGCAAAAAAAGGGTTGCTCGTTGTCAGTTTCGGCACAAGTTACCGTGAAACGAGAGTGAAAACCATTGAACGCATTGAGGCGGAACTGGCTGCCGCCTTTCCCGAAAGAAGACTCTATCGCGCCTGGACCAGCTCTATGATTCGGAAAAAGCTGAAAGAGCGGGATCAGATCAGCATCTTTTCCGTTGCCGAAGCCCTATCACAGATGGCCGTCGATGGCATAGAAGATATCCTCGTACAGCCCACCCACATCATCAATGGCACGGAAAACGACCTGATGACAGCGGCAATCAAAGCAAGATGCGAAAATTTTCAGTGCCTCGCCATCGGAAAACCGCTGCTTTATGCCACCGAAGATTATTTCGCCACCATCGACGCTTTGGCCAAAACATATCCCCAGCCAGAGGACACGGCGCTTTTGCTGATGGGTCACGGCACAGAGCATTATGCCGACAGCGCTTACGCGGCGTTAGACTACATGATGAAGGCAGCTGGCCACCCCAACTTTTTTGTCGGCACCGTGGAGGGCTATCCCGATTTTGAGGCCATGCTAAGTTTACTGAAAAAATCCACCTATCAAAAAGTACATCTCGTCCCTTTGATGATCGTTGCCGGAGATCATGCCAATCACGACATGATCGGCGAAGACGGGGATTCCTGGAAAAGCCGCTTAACAGAAATGGGTTTTGCGGTATCCTATACATGTAAGGGACTTGGGGAAATCAAAGAAATCCGCGATATCTTCCTCCGCCACGCCGAAAAGGAGGAAAAAAGCCATGTATAAGCACGGCGGCGATATTTACAGCTACGAAAATATGCTGGACTTTTCCGCCAACATCAATCCTCTGGGCACACCACCGGCGGTGATAGAGGCGGCCTGCAGCGGCGTCGCAGAAGCCGCAAACTACCCGGATCCCCTTTGTCGGCAACTGATCCGAGCTATTTCGGAACACGAAGGGGTTAAGGAGGAGCAGATCATCTGCGGCAACGGCGCCGCCGAGCTGATTTTCTCTCTGTGCATGGCGTTAAAGCCGAAAAAGGCGCTTTTGCTCGCCCCCTCCTTTTACGAATACGAACAGGCTTTAACGGCGGTGGACTGCGAAATCCGCTACCATTATTTAAAAGAAGATGACGGCTTTCATTTACAAGAAACTTATCTTGACGATTTAACAGACGATCTCGACATTGTTTTTTTGTGCAATCCCAACAATCCCACGGGCATCCTCACGGAGAAGCCTTTTCTCCTCTCCATCTTGGAGCGATGCAAAGCAAAAGGGATCTTTTTCGTGGCCGACGAATGTTTCAACGACTTCTTAGAGGAACCGGAACGCTATACCTTAAAAGATCAAATCCAAAACTATCCTGATTTTTTTATTCTCAAGGCCTTCACCAAAATTTATGCCATGGCAGAGCTGCGTCTCGGTTTCGGCCTCACCGCCAACAAAGACTTGCTTCGGAAAATGAAGTGCTGTACACAACCGTGGAGCGTTTCCATTCCGGCACAGAAAGCCGGTATCGCCGCGGTCAAGGAGAAAGAATACGTCAAAACTACCTTGCGTCTGATCAAAAAAGAACGCGTCTATCTGCGTGGCGCCTTAAAGGAGGCGGGATTTACGGTTTATGATTCCGCCGCCAATTATTTATTTTTCCAAGGCCCTCCTGCCCTCTATGGGGACTGTCTCAAAAAGGGAATCATGATCAGAGACTGCAGTAATTACGAAGGTCTTCGTGAAGGCTTTTACCGCATTGTCGTCAAACAACACCCTGATAACAGTAAGTTGATCAAAGCATTAAAATAAAATGGTAAAAAAAGACTTTCAAAACAATGAAAAATGGGACGCAATGGAAACCCGCATTGCCGAAGCGGGAAAAAGCCTGCGTTTACACATACGGCGCGGTCAAACCAAAGACGCCAAAATTATTTTCGATGGTATGTTTGAAGCGATCTGCGAAATTCACGGCGGCAATCTTTTCATAATCAAAGGCCATATATTGGAGCTGATGATTTGGCTATCCCGTTCCGTGGCCGATATCAGCGCTCATAACGAGGACTATCATTTTCATAATGCTCTGATTTATGAAGAGCTCTACGGCTTCAAAAATACGGATACGATCCGAAAATGGATGCTCAAAGTCATTGAACACCTCACGGAAATTGTCAAAGAGTCCGACAAGGATCAGACGCTCCATGCCGTTTACGCTGTTTCCAAATACATTCAAACCCACTTCAAGGAAAGGATCACCATTGAGGATATCTCCGCTTCTGTTCATTTAAACGGCAGCTATATCAGTCATCTTTTCCGCAAAACCTTCGGCTACACGATCACCGATTATATCACCTACGTGCGTTTGGAAAACGCCAAAATCATCTTAGCCGACCCCGGCGCCAACATCTACAACGCGGCCATGGAATCCGGTTTCAACGATGTCAGCTATTTTTCCCGTGTCTTCAAAAAGATCGAGGGATTAAGCCCCAGGGAATACCGAAATAAACTGAAAAAATAGAAAAGCCACAATCATGTTCATCATTGATTGTGGCTTTTTTTCTTCGTGTGAATCATCGATTATGGTTTTTGATTACCCCTTCAATTGACTGTTCAAAGTGTCAATATACGAACGCAGCCTTTTCGTGGATTCCTCATTGCTGACAATGCCGTACTCCCTTTCCCCGGCGATGCCCCTAAGATAATCCCAGAAGGCGGATACCATGTTGAGCTCCCAAACCGCCAAAGCGATGGGGGGCGCCGAGGTTTTGGCCACGATGGCGCCGTAATCCTCTTTAACAACGACCATATATTCGGACTCCTCTTCCGGAATCAAATGAATATGAAAATTTTCGTTTTCGTGAAGGATCTTTTCAAGATGGACAAGATGCTGGATATATTCTTCCGGTCTGTAGTAAGCGGCGCCGTCTATGAGCATTTCAGAGAAAGAGACTCTGATTTTGCCGTCCATGACCTTGGCGGCAGTGAAAACCTGAATCAGCTCCGTTACCTCATATTCTTTTATATTTTCTTTGAGAAATTGAATTCTCCGCTCTCTTAAAGCCAATAATCTGCTATCCCTTTTACCGATACGGCCTTGTATTTTTAATAAGACCTCTTCCGGCATGGTAAACAGCGAAAGAGATTCCGTTTTCAGCAGCATATTACGCTTCCCCTTTTCAAATTGGGTCAGCGTTTCGAGGTAGGTCGATCTCTCCCTAACGGTGTAGATTTGCAGTAACGGCCTGCAACGTTTCAGGAATTCACTGTATTCCGCGGTAAGGGCCTGGATTACCTCTATATTTTTCGTAAAGAAATTTGCGGCATCATGAATCGAATCGCCCAGAGAATGAGAGGTAACCGCCGCGACACCGGAGGCGAGAAAAAAGGTTTGTTTAAACAAGCCGTCTCTTTTTTTGGGATAAAAGTAAGGCTCGATGAGTCCCGTCATGTAGAGGGGCATCCATTGCCTGATCGCGTGGAGCATCTCGTCAAGATCGCGGCTGACCGTATGGATGATGATAATGCGGTTGCCCTGTTTCAGCACCTGCCTCATGAGAGCAGCCCACTTTGGAGCAAATTCCTGATCGATCATCCAGTCGGTTGCTTCATCACTAAAGAACCTTAAAGTCCGGCCACCCCCTGCGGCAATCACTTCTTCTAAAAAGGCCTTAGCCGCCTGCTGCTTCCCTTTTACGCCATAATAAACAGAAACATCGGCCAAGGGCTGATCCTGGTCTCCTTTTTTAAAGGCAATGACTTCCTCCGGTGGCTTTTTGGGGGGATAATCAGAAAACCCATTGATGAAATCTCTCACCGTTGTGAATTCCTTGGGCTTCCCCTCTTTCAGCCACGTGGCGATGATAACAGAAAGCTCGGCCTGATCTACGCCAACAGGGTTTATTTTTAAAACGTCGGCCAGAGCCTTGCGTTGATAGCCTGCTTTGGCGTTTCTGGCAAAATAGGCGGCCATCAATTGAATGGTCCCCGTGTTTCTTAAGGCGTTTCTTTGTCCCCGACGCAGGCGGCTGATATGGGATGGATCCAACTTTGTGTATAAGGCCAGAGCGCTGTTGGTCGTATTGGTCAGTTTCATCAGAAAATCGAGTTTCTCACAAAATTCCATGTTGATCACCTCAGATTCAGTTTAACAAAGACGACAACAAAAAGCAATCTTTTTGACACAAATCATGTCTTTCATATTACATTGCCAAATACGGTTATGCTCTTTTCCTCCCTGAGGTAATCCAATATAATGGTTTTAAGACCACTTTCGCTCAAATAAATGATATTTGGAGCCTGTCTCAGCCATCACAGATTTCTTAAGGAAGAGATTCCTACGGGGAAAAAAACTTCTTTTTGGACTATTACGGTAGTATTGACCCTTTTCACTTTTTTGGCATTACCAATGGGGGTCAGCGCCGCGGATTTCCCTTACGGGATCAATGCCACCGGCCAATACCCCTTTGACGATGGAGATGGTACAAAAGACGATCCCTTTCTGATTTCCACACCGCGGCAGTTGGCCCAGTTGGCTTTTGATGTCGCCCAGGATATCAGTTATCGAGACCAGTATCTCAAACTCACCGCCAATCTTGACCTTGGCGGCCGGCTTGATCCAGGGCGTAAAAGCCACTACCCGCGATCCCGGCGGGAAAGCCAGCCGCGCCCAGGTTGCCAGGATTTTAATGCGATTTGTTACATCTATTGAGAAATAATCTGTAAAATGCGTTTAGGCTTTCTAACACATACCGACCCAACCGCCCCATAAAAAGGACTATTTCCAAGCAAAAACTCCGGGAGGGAGTCCCGGAGTTTTTGCTTGCTTTCATTTTCTATAGAAAAAACGCGTCGAAAACCATGCTTCCTTCACCTTAAAAGCGCAGATAAAAGCTGAGGCCGCCGCGTACATAAAAGCACGTAGGAGTCCCACCTTTTGACTAAAACACCGCGATATGCGCTTTATAATCATTAATAGGCTGAGGCGCTGCACCTGGCAGCGTCTCATTGGAGGGCATCATTTCCCGTTATCTTGCAATTCCGAACCGTAACTTTGGGTAAAGTAGGTTTTGGAATACTTTTCCAATTTCCAATCAGGGATTTTACATTTTTTGCAGGTATTCCGCATCCATTTGTTACGGAGCCAGCGGGCGGCCCGTGAGGTTTTGGAATTTCGCACCATAAAGCTTTGACCGCAATGAGTCATGATTTCGGCGTATTCCCCTTTGTAGTGAATCTCCCGAATGCCGTGCAACGTACCGTTGCGGGAAGGCCAAAGTTTGATTTTTTCCAAAAGCCGGAAAAAATCCACATGTTTTCTGTAGTAGCGTTTATTGCTATCGGCTGCCATCATTATTCTCCTAATGGAAAAAAACAGGCGGAGCCTGCCTCCGCCTGTTTCAGTTGATTCGTATCAATTAGTCATAGAGGCCTTTGCGGGAAGCGGTCAGATAACCCATGCAATAATCGTCCTGGCCAATCAAAGCAGTACCGGCTGCGATGGTACCCATCATCAATTTATCGGTGGGGTTGACGATGAAACCGTCCATGCCAACAACCATGGTCTGGGCAACAAAGAAGCTGTTTAAGATCTTTCTGTTGGGGAGACCAAAGGAGATGTTGGAAAGACCGCACATTTTGTGGCATTTGGGATATTTGGCGGTAAGGCCGGCAACGGTGTCAAGAACCTGCACGCCGAATTCAGCATTGACGCTGATGGGCTGGATGAGCGGGTCAAAGTAGATGTTTTCATCAGCAACACCGGCTTCGGTGAGACCTTTGTAGAGATTGTCGGCAACGGCCAAACGTTTTTCGGCGCTATCGGGAATACCGGTGTCGTCCATCAGAAGCGCAACGATTTTGGCATCATATTTGGTGACCAAAGGAAGGACTTCCTTATAGCGTTCCTGTTCGAAGTTGATGGAGTTGATCATGGGCTGGAAATCAGGCTGTAATTTTTTCACCAAGGCAAGACCGGCGTCGAGAGCGGCAGCGTCGGGGCTGTCGATGCATAAGGGTTTGTCTTTGATGACTTCGCAAATGGTTTCCACGAGCCATTCCATGGTTTCGACTTCTTTGCCGAACTGAGTACCGCAGTTAACGTCGATATAATCAGCACCGGCTTCGGCCTGTTCTTTCGCGATCTGCTGGATGTAAGCTGCGTCTTTTGCTTCTACAGCTTCTTTGATTGCCTTACGGCTTGAGTTAATGAGTTCACCTACGATTAACATGTTTGAGTTTCCTCCTTGTTCTTTTTAATAAAGTACTTTATTTCTGCTGTGCCAAGGCACGAACAAACAAATCCTCTGCGGGAAAAGCATCGGTGAATATCATATCTCCGCCGATTCTTTTCTCGATCTCCAAAAACATCTGCTTTCTTTTTGTCTCCAGTTCCTTTTTGCTGTCGGCGACGTTGATCATCGTCGCGGCCCAGGTCTTTTTACCCGGGGCATAGTCGGTAAGCGCCTCATCGGCGCCGCAGAATTGATAGAGGTGAGCCAAAACCCCCGCTTCGGCCAGCATATGCTCTCCCACCACATCGACATGCTTGCCGTTCACCTGAATTTGTTCTAAGGAAACGTATTTTTCCTTATCCCAAAGTACGCTGTTATGGTGCCGTTGTTTCCCGAATTTGATTGCCAGTTCGCTCATGATGTTCCAGCCGGTAGCGTGATAAACGGTAATCGGCGTTTGCGAGGGAATTCTGGCGTCTATTTCCAATATTTTAAAAATGCCGTTATGTTCGATCACTTCCACATCCATGATACCGTGGAGCCGTACCATTTCACCGAGGGCTACGGCCAAAGATTCGAACTGCGCTTTCTGCTTGGCAGGAAAATCGGGGCAAGAGAGGACGCGTTTGCAATCGTAAACCGGATCCATCAGCAACTGCGTCACATGATAGGTACTATAATGACCGGGTACGCCTATCACTTCAAGGGAATAGGAGGGCCCGTCAAGGTACTCTTCGGCCACCCATTCCTTTTTGTCATAATGATCAAAAAAGTCTTTCAATTCCTCTTCGTGATCAATTTTACGCACCCCTTCGCTGCCGCTTTTACCACTGGGTTTCACGATAAAAGGCGCTTTCCCCGCAGGATAATGCAGCGGAACCGGCAAGCCGATGGCTTTCATCATGGCGTCGGATCTCTGTTTTGAGGAACAGAGATGATAGGCGCGCTCATCATAAATGAGGCGAATATCATAATTTTTGGATAAATATTTTAAGACGGTCAGCGCCGCTTTATTTTCCAGCGCGGGGAGGACAAAATCGGCCTCTTCCAGCACTTTAATTAAATCTGTATTATATTGTAACACATCTTCACAAAGAAATCTACCACAAATTTCTTTACCCAAAGGGGAACTATCCTTATCAATCAGGACGGTTTCCATCCCCGCTTTGGCGGCAAGGTACAGTGCTTCCACTCCCTGGAGCCTGCCTCCGACCACGCATACTTTCGTCATTTGTTTTCTGCCAACCATTCTTTGTATTCTGTGATCGTCGCGGCGCGCATCCCCATCCCTTCAAGGCGAGGGACAACCCCTTTTACGGTGCGGAAACCTTCGTCAACGTCCATGGTACTCTGGGCGACCCCGGCCAAACCTGCTGTGGGCGGAATGATCGAAGTCACAACATTGCAGCCGGCATTGATCCGGCTTTCCAGGCCGGCAATCCCCTCCACGTCAAGGGAAGCGGGAATCAGCACTTTATGCTTGAGCAGACGCATCAAGGCAATGATCTTCAATTCCATATCGTGGTTTTGGGGTTCGTAATCGTCCATGGGCGTGCCTCTCTGGGGTACAAAGGTCATCACCCGGATCTGGCTGGCGTCCAACTGCTGGATACCGAGGAGTGATACGGCAAGATCCTCAACGGTTTCACCGAGGCCGGTCATAAGACCTTCCTCAATACGCATACCGCATGCTCTGGCCTTCTTTTTGGCGTGCATACGGGCATCGTAATCCTGATGCAGGCGGAGCTTTTTAAAGAGCTCCCGATTATAAGTTTCCTGATAAAGGGCGTAAAATTCCGCGTCTTCTTTGGCAAAAGCCTCGATTAGTTCGTCGCTGATCACTCCGGGAGAGATCATAACAGGACGGTCGATCTCCCGATGAATATCTCTGACCAGTTTTAGCATGGAACTGAAATTTTCTTTATGCAGTTCAGGGTCTTCCCCCAATGTCAAATCGATAACATGGACGCCGGAATCAGCGAGTCCCCTGGCGATTTCCATCACTTCTTCACGGTTTTTCCGATAGCGGATCGTATCGTCGTTGTCCCGGCGAAAAAAACAAAAACTACAGTTGTTTCTGCAATAAGTGGAGAAGTAGACAAAGCCGTATAAAAACACTTTATTGTCAAAGTGTCGCCGACGTACGTCTTGAGCGGCCTGAAACAAATAAGAAAGGTCGTCTTCCGCTTCGATGTTAAGCAGCGTGATGATATCCTCTTTGCTTGCGCTTGATGTCTCTTTCAAGGCGTCGATGATTTCTTTTGTTTGCATTTTCAATCTCCTTCATAGGTTCGTCCGCCTAAAAAAAGAGCCGGACAGCTTACGCCCGGCTCAGTATTTGCACACAGAATAATTCTGTATTAAGTTCTGGCGGGGAGTCCGGGAGTCTCACCCGGCTGCATAGATTTAGAGTCTATATGATCAATAACGATCCACCCCCCATGTGTATCGTTAACATTGTATCATATAGTTTATATAAATTCAAGATTTTAAATAAATTTTAACACGCCATTACCAGCATGGTAATGACACCAAGCTGTAGCAGGTCGTGGATGATCCGATCACAATATTTTTCCTGCGCCTCAGGCGTCAAAGAAAGCGGCACACCGGGTGAGGCGAAGATCAGGTCGGGATGCAACATATCTGCGGTGAGCCAGTTGGCTTCCGGGGTGCAATCGACAATCAGCCGATATTTTTTAATCTCATCTTTGGAGCGAATGATCTTCCAACCTTCCGCCGCGCGTAATTTCAGCACTTCGGGATCGGTATCAAAAACAATCCCTTCCGCGCCGCGGCATTTCAGGAAAGAGAGCGCCGCCTGGCCTACGCGGCCGCCGCCTAAAACAAGAACCTCTTTATCGCGGATGCCTCCCGCCGCGCCTTCCAGCGCCGCCACAAAGCCTCTGGCCGTGGCGTCGGAATTTTCCACCACTACGTTTTTGCTCATATTCAGGGCCAAAAAGTACATATCGTCAGCTAAGAAAATAATGCCGGCGCCCTTCTGCGTCGCCTCATAGATCCCCCAGACATCACTTTGTTCTGTAATGAATGCCTCAAAACCCATAAAACGGATAATGTCCGCAACTTGTTCACAAAAAGTTTCAATGACGCCGAGTCCCTGGGTTACGGGGACAACAGCGACTTTGATCCGCCAAGAAGAACTTTTGATCCGTCCTCTTGAAACATCGCCGCCGAGGGCCGCAAGATTGAGTAAAGACATTTTACTCATGGTTTCCAGGTTTTTTCCCCACTCTGGCAATTCATTATTCATGTTGCGAATCCAATCAGTTGTCAGTCTAGTCATGATTTTTTTATCCTCTCCCCTTAAGATAAAGCCTACTGCCCGTCAGATGTTGAGACGGGCGCCGTTCAGATACATTAAACTTCTGCCGACCCGTTTAATATTATGATAGTCCTCTTTCATCATTGCCAAACGTTCCAAACCGAAACCGATACCGACCCAAGTATCGAAGATCCCCCATTTTTCATCAAGAAAATGCGGACCGAAAGCACCGGAAGCGACTTCCATGCCATTGACCTCGACATCCAAGGTTTGGGTGCTGCCGTAAACGACGCTGTCGTCACCGACAAGCTCGTAATTGTCGATGCCCACAACTTTCATGGCTTTCACGGCAAGCTCTTTTAAGCGCGCCATCTGTTCGCCTTCTTTCACACCGGCAAGCTCTACAAAATTGAGCATCGTAAATTCATTGAGGTGACGCGCTCCCTGGCTCTCTTTGCGAAAGCAGGGGCCCACTTCAAAAATGCGGACAGGATTACCCCAAACTTTTTGCAGTGAGCGCATGACATCGTAAAGATTCGGCGCCAGCATTGGCCGTAAACATTTGTTTTTATCCACCCAAAAAACCTGTTGAAACAGAGGATGATCATCGCCGATGGTCATCTTTGCCAGCATGTTTCTGGGCAATATGATCGGGGTCACGACTTGGGTGAACCCTTCTTCTTCGGTCAGCCACTCCACGAGAGCCGTCTCGATTTCCAACATCAGCGGACGGCGGGAGCTGTCCCGCAGCGCAAAGAGGGCGTCTTTGTTCTGCTCAATGAGTTCTTTTTCCGCTGTTTTAAAGGCGTTTTCCCGTTCTTTTACGTCTGTAAACTGCCGGTTGAGCGCTGCTTCCGCGGCATTGAGTTCTGCGAGCCTTTGTTTTTGGGCGACCGAAAATTCTACCGTCATGATACCTCATTTCTTTCTGCGCAAACTATAATAAGCGCAGGATACCCTCATAAGTGTAATTATAGTATTCCTGGTAATTGATTACAATTTCATAATTTTGTTGATTCTCAAAAAATATGACCAAAGGTAACTTAATCCCTCAAAGATTC
>CALFRX010000260.1 GCA_937919295.1 uncultured Peptococcaceae bacterium
AGGCGGTCTTGAAAACCGTTGAACCTTTGCGGGTTCCGTGGGTTCGAATCCCACCCTCTCCGCCAAAAGACACCGATGCATTTAAAAATAGATGCATTCAAAAATAAATGTGGAGAGTTGGCCGAGTCGGCTGAAGGCGCTCGCCTGCTAAGCGAGTATACGCATTAAACGCGTATCGAGGGTTCGAATCCCTTGCTCTCCGCCATATCATGTGCCAGTAGCTCAGCCGGATAGAGTGCTTGACTACGAATCAAGAGGCCGGGGGTTCGAATCCCTTCTGGCACGCCAAAGCTAAGTCCGCTATACGCCAGTATAGCGGATTTAGCTTTGTTTGCATATTCAGAGGGGATTCGAAGTTTATGCCCTTTGGGTAAATCCCTTCTGGCACGCCAAAGCTAAGTCCGCTATACGTCAGTATAGCGGACTTAGCTTTGTTTGCATATTCAGAGGGGATTCGAAGTTTATACCACAAGGGCACAAGTGCCCCGAAGGGGTAAATTCCTTCTGGCACACTCCCTGCTATGCGACAGTATCGCGAACTTATCTTTGATTTGTTTGGGATGACGTTAAATGATCGGATGCTATATTTTCCGTTGAATGAGTCCATTTTAAAGGAAGCAGATGCTGCACAAAACCCTGTCTTTTTCTGACAGAGAGTTTTTTCTTTGGCTCCTGGAACATATTTTAATTCAAAGACAATAGATTATTAACAAATTCAACATATAAAAACGTTATAATGGATGGAAACTGCAAAAAAATCGGAGATTCTATGAGTAAAAATAACCAGACATATCTCACTGCCTTCCTATTTGCCGTATATTTATTGATTCTGCTCTGGGTCATTATCTTCAAACTGAATTTTTCCATCGACGATATCCCCTATTACCGCAGCCTGAACCTGATTCCATTGCAGGGCTCGGCCTACGGCCAAATCTCGGCGGAAGTGAAAAGCAACGTCTTTATCTTCATCCCCTTCGGCCTCTATCTAACCATGCTAAAGGGCAACTGGTCCTTCCTAAAAAAGACTTTTGCCATGGCCGGCGTGAGCCTAACTTTCGAAGTGACTCAGTACGTCCTCGCCATCGGCGCAGCCGACATTACCGACGTCATCGGCAACACTCTCGGCGGAATCATCGGCATCGCTATTTATGCTGTTTTTTCCGCCGTCTTCAAAACAAAGACAAAGGCGATCCTCAACAGCCTCGCTCTGATCGTCACCCTTTCGGGGGCAGCTTTACTTTGGCTTTTATGGGTCTATCCTGGGTAATAGGACAATTGCGATATGCGGTTGATCAACACATTGGGACGAAACGAAAATCGTTTCGTCCTTTTTTCGTAAAAAGCACTGACAAATACATCGGAAGCCGTTATACTAACATCATCAAATGATATAACGGGAGACGATATATATGGGAACGGAAAACATCGCTTTAACCGACTCGACATTGACGATGGTGACTTCAGCCGGGAGGTCGTGGCGATTCTGGAGCCCATCACCCCCTACCCAAACCGCGGAAAAAGAAAGCCAAGAACATGGAAAAGAAGTAATCCGCTGCCCCAAAGGAGGCTCACCATGACAGACCGGGAATACATTGATTTTTTAGAAACCATTTTAGATCATCTATCCGAGGCGATCTATGTCGGCGACAGCAACGGCAACATCCTCTTCATCAACAAAGAGGCGGAACGCATTGATCATATCGCCAAAAACGAGGTTGTCGGCTGCAACGAGGAGGAGATTTTCGGCACCAAAAACAGCAGGTTGGTGGCGTCATCCGGCCAGCCCATCCGGGACGAGCGTACCTCCTATCGAATGCCCGGTGGACAGATGCGCTACATTCTACACAGTGTCTATCCCTTTATGAAAGAGGGCGCGGCCATGGGTAATTTTTCCATCTCCAAAGATATTACCAGGGAAGACAAATACATCTCCCGTATCTACGAATTGCAGCAGGAGCTGAAAGGCAAAAAAAACCACGGCAACAAGAACGGCACCCGCTACATCTTCGAGGATATCCTCGGTAAGAGCCTGCCCCTGCTGACCGCCATCCGCCTGGCGGAGCGGGTGGCAAAATTTGACACCAACGTGATGATCTGCGGGGAAACCGGTACCGGCAAGGAAATGTTCGCCCAGGGCATTCATAATAACAGCAATCATCGGGGAGAACCTTTTGTCGGCATCAATTGCGGAGCAGTGCCGGAAAACCTACTAGAAAGCTTGCTCTTCGGCACTGAAAAAGGAGCTTTTACCGGCGCTGAGAAGACCGAAGGCCTCTTTGAAACTGCCGGCAAGGGAACCCTATTCCTCGATGAAATCGACAGTATGCCCTTATCGATGCAAGGCAAATTGCTGCGGGTACTCCAGGAAAAAACGGTGCGCCGCATCGGCGGCAAAAAGGAGATTCCCATCCGTTGCCGAATCGTTTCCGCCACCAACATCAACATCGACGAAGCCCTTTCGGAGCATAAGATTCGCAGTGATATCTATTACCGGCTGACCTCGGTTTCCATCCAGATTCCCCCTTTGCGCCAGCGCAAAAACGATATTCTGCTCCTGGCCGAAGAATTCATCGACCGCTTTCAGGATATCTTCGGTACTCACGTGGAAAACCTTTCCGCCGAGGTCAAGGAGGTTTTCCTGGCCTATCCCTGGCCCGGCAATGTCCGTGAATTGGAGCATGTCATTGAAAGCGCCATGCTGGTGATCACCGAAAGTGAGCATGAGCTGGGTCTACGTCACATTCCCGAAAAGCTCTTCCGAGACCGCCGCATCGACGATACCAACGGTAAGGGTCTGGTGGACAAAAGAAAAAAGCTGGATCTGACCAGTGCCACAAAAGAATTTGAAAGAAAGCTCATCATGGATTGTCTCAGGGAAAACAAGGGCAATATCACCGCCACCGCCCAATGTCTGAACATTCACAGGAACGCCCTCTACCGAAAAATGGCGAAATTAAACATCGCAAAAACAATTTGACCAGGAAATCGCAACAAAAACGAACACACATCCGATAATCACGTAACAAAAACGAACGAAACCATAAAATAGTGTCACTTATTCGAACAAAAGGCAGGTTTTTTTCAGTGGATGTCTCCGTAAAACAAAGATTTCAACGCCGTTATATTTAAAAGCGACGCGGAAAAACACCTGCACCGAGCCGAAAACAGCAGAAAACCATGGATTTACCATGGTTTTTTCTTTTTGGTCCGAAACTTGCAATAGATAAAAGCGATCGATCAAAAATCAAACTTCAAGGAGTTGAAAAGAATGGGAAAACATCAACGCTATTTTGTCTTATTGGTTTTATCCATCGGTGCTGTCGCCCTCTACTTCCTCCCCTATCTGCGCTGGAGCTTCTATGACAGCCTCGTTGCTGCCGTGAACCTCTCCAACGCCCAGTTCGCCGCCACCATGAGCATCTATGGCGTCACCGCCATGATCTTCTACGCCCCCGGCGGCTACCTCGCCGACAAGCTCTCTCCTCGTAAAATGCTGGCCTTCGCCTACACAGCCACCGGCGCCTTGGGCCTTTGGTACGCCACCTACCCCGGATTCATCGCCCAAATGATCATCTTCGCCCTCTGGGGCGGCATCGGCACCGCCTTCTTTTGGTCTGCCATGCTCAGAGTCACCAATAACCTCGGTTCCCAAGAGGAACAGGGAAGAATGTTCGGCCTCCTCGAAGGCGGACGCGGCATCGTCAACGTCATCGTGGCTTTTGTCGCCCTCTACTTCTTCAGTAAGCTCGGCGAGTCTGTTAGCAGCGTCACCGCTATCATCATCGGCACCTGTGTCCTCTGCTTCCTCTCCTCGATCCTGATTTGGTTCACCGTCCCGGACAAATTGGACAGTACCGGCGGTGACAAGATCCATTTAAGGGATGTAGGTAAGGTTCTTAAGATCCCCGCGGTATGGATCATTGCCGTTATCGTCCTTTCCTGTTACAGCGTTTACATCGGCAGCACCTACCTAACGCCCTACATGACCGAGGTCTTAGGGGTCAGCGCCACGGTGGCGGCGGCCATTGCCATTATGCGTACTTACGTCTTGCAGTTTCTGGCTGCTCCCACCGGGGGTTTCCTGGCCGATAAGATCGGTTCGATTTCCTTTGTGATCGCCTGCTGCTTCGTGCTGATTGCCGTCGCTCTGGCAGCCTTCACCTTTTTACCGGCCACTTCCGGGATGATCGTGGTGTCCGTAATCATGATGGTATTATTCAGCATTGGCATCTTTGCCATGCGGGGAATCTACTTTGCCCCCATTGATGAATGCAAGGTTCCAAAATCCATGGTGGGCACCGCCATCGGTGTGATTTCCGTGATCGGCTTTTTCCCCGACGTCTACATGAATGCCATCGTTGGCAACTTGATGGACGCTTATCCCGGCGTGACCGGGTATAAGTATGTCTTCTTCGTCATGCTGGCTTTCTCCGTGCTCGGCCTGATCGCCGCCATTGTCCTAAACCACAAGATCAAAAAAGAAAAAATCATAGACGCTAAAACAGCAGATGCAGTTACAGAATAAATTAACATTTTTACAATGACAAGGAGATTTTACATGATTAGTCAATTGGATTTTAGATTATTAACCGAAGCAAAAATGGATCAAATTATTGATGGCGGATATCAACTGATGGAGCAAATCGGCATGGATATCCACTTTGCGGAAGCCCGGGATTTATTGGGGGCGGCAGGCTGCACTGTTAACGGTATTCGTGTAAAAATTCCCCGGGAGCTCACAAAAAAGGCACTTGCCCTAACGCCTTCCGGGATTCAGATTTATGACCGCAACGGTAAGGAAGCCATGCTTTTAGAAGGTCACAACAGCTATTTTGGCGGCGGCCCTACCTGCCCCTATTTCTTTGACGCAGAAACTGGCGAGCGTCGCCTCGCAAAGAAAAGCGATGCGGCCGCCTCGGCAAAAGTGACAGACGCTCTTCCCAACATCGACTACGCCATGTCCCTCTGCATGATCGGGGATAAAACGAAGGTCTTAGCCGACCTCCATGAAATCGACGCCATGCTCAGGAATACAACCAAACCCATTGCTGGCTGGGCCTTTAATAAACAAAACATGGAGGATATCTTCCATATTTGCGAAGCTGTCGCCGGCGGTAAAGAACAACTGAGACAAAAACCGTTTTTGATCGTTTATTCCGAACCGACCACCCCCTTGGTTCATAGCCAAGAAGCTTTAGAGAAGCTATTGATCGCAGCGGAATACGGCGTTCCCTGCATTTATACGCCGGGGATGATTTTTGGTGGCACCGCACCGGCCACCATCGCTGGCGCTTTGGCAGTCGGTCTGGCCGATACTTTTACCGGGCTTGTCCTTAGTCAATTGGCATTCCCCGGCGCGCCTTTCCTCGGTGGCACTTCCGGGACACCCATGGATATGAAGACGATGCAAACGCCTTATGGCGCCCCGGAAACCAGCCTGATCTTAGGCGCCTCCAATGAAATTATGCGTTACCTCGGTATTCCTTCTTTCGATATGACCGGATCCACAGAATCGAAAAAAATTGACGCCCAAGCCGGCATCGAAGTCTCCATGGAAGCCATGATCAGCTTATTGACCGGGGGTAACTTAATTCATGACTGCGGTTTCATGGATATCGGCATGACCGGTTCCGTGGACCATCTCGTTCTATGTGATGAAATCATCAGCATGGCAAAACGCTATTGTAAGAGTTTCGAAGTATCCGACGAAACTATTTGCGTCGACACCATTGCAGAAGTCGGACCCGGTGGCAACTTCCTTAAGGCGGAGCATACTTTCAGACATTTCCGCACTGAATTTTGGCAGCCCACCATCATGGAACGCAGGGCCTATGACTCTTGGAAAGCCGATGGCGGCAAAGATACGGCCCAACGCGTTCATGAAAAACTGACGGATATTTTGGAAAACCACAAGGTAGAACCCCTTAGTGATGAAGTGACCGCAAAAATCGACACGATCATTGCCGCAGCGGAAAAAAGAGTCAATTAGTTTTCAGCGATTCACATACAAAATCCACTCTCCATAATTGAAAAAGGATGTGTCGCAAATCGCTTTTGAACGTAATGCGGCACTCCTTTTTTATTTGATAAATAATTGTTAATCTCCTATTACGGAATAGAAGACGGGTAAAATATAAGGGGGAAATCATCCGTATGTCTTCATTTGTTGAACAATCCGAATTCACCCCGTTTTTAAAGAAAATGACCCTTTTCGCCAGCGGAGGCGTTTTTTGGGATGGATATATCCTCGTCATCATCGGAATCGCTTTGGTTCAATTGGATCCCATCTTAGGTCTTGATAGTCTTTGGTCCGGTCTTCCCGGGGCGGCGTCTCTGGTGGGGATCTTGATCGGCGGTTTGGTTTTTGGCTATGTTACCGAAAATACAAAAGAAGGAGACTCAAAACTATGGCAATTGTATTGGGAATTGATACCGGCGGTACTTATACCGACGGCGTAATACTGAACAGGGAAACAAAGGAAATATGCTACGCAACGAAAGCCTTGACAACCCACGAAAACCTGATTGAGGGAATTCACAACGTCATTCGTCAGCTTGCATATGATGATCTTGAAAATATTGACTATGTCGCACTTTCCACGACGTTGGCGACAAATGCCATTGTGGAAAATCAAGGTTGCCGTGTGGGTTTGCTGACCCTCGGTTACGAGCCGGAACAGAGTTTACCACCTTGTGAATGGGCTCTGATCCCCGGGGCCATGGATCTCACGGGTAGAGAAATCCACCCCGTCAATCTCGAAAAAGCAAAAACTGCCGTGGAGTCATTCCGCGGCAAAGTGGATGCCATTGCCATTTCGGGGGTTTTCAGCGTTCGCAATCCGGAACATGAGAATAATGTGAAAGCAGCGATTGCCAATATGATTAACGTACCCGTGATTATGGCCCATGAGCTTACGGGTACTTTGGGTGTCCATGAAAGAACCAATACCGCCGTTTTAAACGCCAAGTTAATTCCCGTCATCAACGAACTGATCTTTGCGGTCAAAGCGGCACTAAAGGAAAAGAATATTAACGTACCACTAATGATCGTCAAAGGAGACGGCAGTTTGATGAATGAAACAGTGGTCAGAGTACGACCGATTGAAACGATTTTATCAGGGCCTGCCGCCAGCATCATCGGGGCCATGTACCTCAATGATGTCTGTGACGGTCTCATCTTTGATATGGGCGGAACGACCTCAGACATTGCGCTGATCTCTAACGGCAAACCGTATCTGAGCAAAGAAGGTGCCGAGGTAGGTGGCTGGCGGACGCGGGTCTCCGCTGTCAACGCTTATACCTTCGGCCTTGGCGGCGATAGTCATATTGGCTATAACACGGATACCGGCGCTTTGGAAATTGGCTCCAAAAGGAGCTGGCCTGTGTCGATGATTGCAGAACGCTACCCCCATTATAAAAATGAACTGCGCGCAAGAAAAAGAAAAACCGTCGCCCTGGTTCATTTCAGTCAAGTCGATGGTCTGATATTACTCCATCAGCCCGGATCATCTTTAGAACTCAGCGACGAACAGCAAAAAATTGTCATGGCGCTGGTTGACGGGCCTCATACACTGGTCGATATCGGGAAAAGGATCAACCTTGATCCCAACTTCTTTAACATTGACAAACTGATAGAATATGGTATTCTCGGAATCGTCGGCTTTACACCCAGTGATATTCTTTGCGCCAAAGGCGAGTATGATGCCGGTGACCAAGAAACGGCGGAAATTGCCGCTTTTATGATCGCACACCAACAGGGATTAAGAGAGGAAGACTTTTACGAAAAATGTTCCAAGTTAATTGAAGAAAAAATCTGCCAGTATATTCTTTCCGGCATCCTCGACCGCAGCGACATCAAATTTAGTATAGAGGACACTGTGTCCAATTACTTTTTTCAAAACGGAATCGGCAGACTATCGGAGGATTTTCTTAACATTGATTTTCAGCTTAAGATTCCATTAATCGGCGCCGGCGCACCAATCAAAGCTTGGTTGCCGTCAGCGGCCAGAAAGTTCGGCGTCGAGCCGGTGATTCCTGTTTACCACGGTGTGACCAATGCCATTGGCGCCGCGGCTGGAAAAGTGATGACGATCCTATCATTGTCGGTCCTCAATAAACACGGAGAATACCTGACCATTTTCTCTCCTTGGGGAAGAAAGGACTATTACGGAGATCAGGATATGGACTATGATCAAGTGATCCAAATGGCGGTGGATTCCGCAACGGAAGATGGGATCACCCATATCAAAGAAAACATGGCCTTACAGGGCATCAAGAATTATCAGATTTTGGTGGAACGAAAAGATTCCAAAATCTCCGACGCCTACAGCAATAACATGAAAATTCATATCGAGACGAAGATTGACGTTATTGCCGTGGGTCTTCCCGGTTGGGTAGAACAACCCGCTCTCTAAAAGCACCCTCTCCAGCAAAACACCGCTGCCGTGGCTACTCTGGCCACGGCAGCGGTGTTTGATTACCCATTCAATTTCCAGGCAGCGGCCGCAGAATATGAATGGTTTGTTTCATGATAGCGTCTATTATATCTACTTTAGCAGTCCTATTGTAAGAGTGCTAAAATAAAGAACGCCTTCATTTATGAGAAAGGCGTTCTCTTAGGTTTCCGGTTAAAGTAATTGAATCGTATAGCCGTCGGGGTCATCGATGAAATAGAATTTCAGGTGGGGATTGGGGCTGATGGGGCCTGCCACCTCGACGCCGGCGTCCCTGACCTTAGCTACCACCGCCTCGACGTCGTCAAATTGAAGGCCGAAGGAGATGCCCTGGCCGGGATCATCCACCGTCTCCCCTTCACGGTGCAGCAATTCCACCCAGGCACCACTGCCCGGATCCATCATATTGATTTCATTGCCGTGGGCCGCGATATGCTGGGCAACACTCATGCCCAACAGCTTACCGTAAAAGTCAAGACTCCTTTGCATATCGGCGACGTGCAAGGTAACCCATTTCATTTGAGCCATATGTATGCCTTCTTTCTTTTGGAATTTCCCATATCGTACCATTTTGGCGCCGGAATGTAAAGAAATCCCAGGGGAAAACAGGGAAACGCTTCACTCGATATCCAAGCGCTTGCCACTCCAGTCCCCTTCCTTTTTGGGCATCCTCAGGGTCAGGACGCCGTTATCATATTTGGCCTGAATTTCCCCGGTTTTGACGTCGCTGATATCAAACTGGCGGCGGTAAGAGCCATAGGAACGCTCGCGGCAAACGTATTTGCCCTGGCTGTCCTTTTCCTCATGCTCCGAATGGCGCACCGCGTTGATGGAGAGCACATCGTTGTTAACGACGAGGTCGATATCCTCCTTGGCGAAGCCGGGCAAGTCGGCTTCGAGGAGATAGGTGTCGCCCTTGTCTTTGATGTCGGTGCGAAAGGCGGTGAGGCCGCGGCTGTTAAAAAAGCCCAGGGGATCGCTGAAAAAGTTCCGGTTGCTTTCGGATATCTCCCGCAGCGGTGTGTAATTGCTTAATTCATAATTGGTCTTGCGATGGAACATGGACAATCCCTCCAAAAAATTGAAATTTGATCTACCGTTATTATCGAATTTTGGCGGATTTCTATACAAGCAGAGTGGACTTATCCACGTTGACAACGTACGGTTGATTTTATCAACCAAAATTAACGCCAAATCCATTGACGAACCCCTATTTTCCGGCTAAGATAATACAGAGGTGACTGTAATGAAAGAAATTCATATTGCCCGGGTTTTGGCGGGCAAGCGCAAGGAAAAAGGGATCACCCAGGAAGAACTGGCGAATTATATCGGTGTCTCCAAGGCCTCGGTTTCCAAGTGGGAAACGGGCCAGAGCTATCCCGATGTGACCTTCCTGCCCCAGCTTGCCGCTTATTTTAATATCAGTGTCGACGAACTCATCGACTATCAACCACAAATGACCAAAGAGGATATTCAAAAACTATACCTGCGGCTTGCGGCGGACTTTTCCCGAAAGCCCTTCGAGGCCGTGCTGGCCGAATGCCGCCACATCATCAAAAAATACTATGCCTGTTTTCCGCTGCTGCTGCAAATGGGCATTCTCCTTGTCAACCACCTGGAACTGGCGGAAGACGGGGAAAAGGCCGCGTCTTTGCGAAAGGAAGCCAAAAAACTTTTCGTCCGGGTCAAAGAGGGTTGCAATGAGGTGGAAACCGCGAAAAAAGCCCTTTATATGGAAGCCTTCTGCGCCCTGGCGGAAAACGATGCCGACACGGTCCTTTATCTGTTAGAGGACGCCATGGAGCCGGCGCTGCCGCCGGAAGCGCTGATCGCCCCGGCTTATCAAATGAAGGGCCAGAACAATGCGGCGAAAACCGTACTGCAAAGCGGGATCTATCAAAACCTCGTCATTCTTTTCAATTTCTTTCCCGCTTATCTCATGCTCTGCGTCGATGATGAAGCAAAATTCAGAGAAACCCTAAGCCGGGCGGAAAATGTCGCCGCAACCTTTCATCTGCAGCAGCTCCATCCCGGCGTACTGGCGCCCCTTTATCTCCATGCCGCCCACGGTTACCTGCTGCAGCAGAACAACGACGGCGCCTTAGAAATGCTGAAAAAGTACACTGAAACCGTCACCGGCGATATTTATCCCCTGTGCCTCCACGGCGACGATTTTTTTGATCTGATCGAAGACTGGCTGTCTCAACTGGATATCGGCAACGCCCTGCCCCGTGATGAAAAAACCATCCGCAAGAGCATGGCCGCCGCCGTCGCCGAGAATCCGGCTTTCGCCGCCCTCAAAGACGACCCCCGCTTTTTAAAAATCACAGCGAAACTACAAGACAGCCTGCAGCAGGAGGTATGATTGCATGAATCACGAAAAATCCCTAACCAAAAAGCGTCTCCGTTTATTTATCCTGATCACCTTCGCCACTGCCTGGGCCATCTTTCTCCTTGGGCCGCTATGTGGTATTTCCTACGGCTCCAGCCTCTCCCTGGTGATCCTCGCAGCGGCAATGTTCACCCCGGCCTTGGCTAATGTCCTGACGCGGATCATCACCAAGGAGGGCTTTCAACAATTCTATCTGCGGCCCCGCTTTAAAGGGCAAATCAAGGGCTATCTGCTCATCTATTTCGGTCCTACCGCGCTGCTCTTTTTCAGCGGTCTGCTCTACTTTTTGGTTTTTCCCCATCAATTTGATCCCGCCCTCAGCGCTTTGCAAGCATTGGCAGCCACTGGGAGCACGGTAACGGGGCTTTCCGTCTCCGCGCTGCTGCTGATTTCCGCCTTGCAGGTGATTTTGATCGGCCCCGTCATCAACATTATCCCCACCCTCGGCGAGGAACTGGGTTGGCGAGGCTACCTCCTGCCCAAACTGTGCCTGTTTCTTTCAGATCGCGTTGCGCTCCTCACCACCGGGGTGATTTGGGGACTGTGGCATTTGCCGGTCATCATCATGGGACATAATTACGGCACCGCTTATTTCGGTTATCCCTATCTCGGCATTTTGACCATGGTGGTATTCTGCGTATCTCTGGGCATCATCGAAGGCTATACCTTTCTTAAAATGAAGTCGGTGATCCCCGCGGCGATGATCCACTCCCTGATCAACGCCGGCGCGGCCTTCCCCCTCTATTTCATCAAAGGTACTTACAATCCTCTGTTGGGCCCCGCCGTAACCGGTCTCCTCGGTGGCTTACCTTTTATGCTTTGCGCGGTGCTGCTCCTTTACAAAATAGGCAAAAATAAAGAGCCCCTTTCGCTTACAGAAAATCAGGAGAAGGAGTGATCAAATGGAAAATCTCATCACCATGGATCGCGTATCCAAATCCTTCGGCCATGTTCGCGCCCTGGACCAAGTCAGTGTTTCGCTGGGGAAAGGGGATATCCTCGGCTTTTTAGGACCCAACGCCTCAGGGAAAACCACAACGGTGCGGCTGCTGAACGGCGTGATCTTTCCTGATGACGGCGTCATCCGCGTGATGGGTTACGACAGCGTCAAAGACGGCAACGAGATCAGAAGACGCAGCGGCGTACTCACAGAGACCGCCTCCCTCTACGACCATATGACCGCCGCGGAAAACCTGATGTTTTTCGCGAAACTCTACGGCCTTGCCGATGACACGGCAAAAAAGCGCAGCAACGACCTTTTGGAACGCTTCCACCTCAGCGACCGCCAAAAACAGAAAACCGGTACCTTCAGCACCGGCCTAAAAAAGCGGTTGGGCATCGCCAAAGCGTTAATTCACAATCCTGAAATACTCTATTTAGACGAACCCACCTCCGGCCTTGATCCGGAGTCTGCCCGGGATCTGATCCGCTACATCAAAGAACTTAACAGCGGCCGACTCACCGTTTTCGTCTGCACCCATAACCTGGCCGAAGCGGAGCACTTTTGCACCCGCTTCGTTTTTCTTGACAAAGGACGCGTCATCGAAGGTGGCACCCTCACCGAACTGGAAGCAAAATACGAAGGCTGCGTTACCCTACGCGTCGACTATCGCGGCGCTATCACCGCGGCTCTACCCAAGGAAGCGGCCTTCAAACCCCTCTCCGGCAACGCATCTTACGATTCAGCACAGCTCACCGTTGCCACCAAAAAGCAAGTCCCCGCCGTCATCCGTGCCCTTGCCGAAAAAGTCGATCTCTATCGCGTGGAGCAGATAAACAGCGGTTTGGAGTCCCTCTATTTTGAAATAAGGAGGCAGGCAAAATGAACAGGATCGCCATCAAAGCCATTGTCAAAAAGGACATTGACGCCATCGGTTCCAGCATACAGATGTGGCTGCCGATGATCCTTGTCCCCCTAATTTTCGTCGTTGTTTATCCCATCATCATCCTCGCTTCCTTCCAAAGCGGCGGGAACAATATCACAGGAAACGGCACGGAATTTCTGCTAAAAATCATCGATACCCTGCCCCCGGGGGCAATCAAAGGGGAGATTCTGGCCTTTCCCGCGCTGCCCCAGCAGATCGCTTATTTATTCGTTAATTACCTCTTTTCCCCGCTGTTCATGTTAATCCCGGTGATGGTGGCAAGCATCATCTCCGCCAACAGCTTTGCCGGGGAAAAAGAAAAGAAGACCCTGGAAACGCTCCTTTTCAGCCCCATCAGAGAAAGGGACCTGCTTTTGGCGAAGGTGCTCGCTTCCTTTTTGCCGGCGCAAATCATCACGATTTTCAGCGCTCTGATCTATGGCGCGGTCATTGATATCGCCGGTTACCGCTTTTTCGGGTCGATGATTTTTCCCAGCGGCAACTGGATTCTAACCGTGTTCTGGATCTCCCCGGCAATTTCTCTGCTTGCCGTATTGATCAATGTATTTATCTCCGCCAAAGTCAAGGGCTATCAAGAAGCCCAGCAGTTGAGCATCATCGTGATCCTGCCGGTGATCGCCCTTTTTATCGCCCAGATCACGGGGTTCCTTTTCCTCGGCAATCTCGCCTCTTTCCTGCTGGGCGCCGCTCTCTTTATCCTTGACGCCCTATGTCTCCGATTGGCATCAAAAACCTTTAACCGGCAAAAGATGTTTTTATCCTGTCATTAGCAGGGAAAGCCTACCCCCGATAACAGAACGGTACACAAAAGGGAGCCTGAAAACAGGCTCCCTCATTGATCATCATAAAAATATTGGTTTTGCAATCTTGAAAAAGTTCTTTTCCCGAAGTACCGATCATTCCTCTTCAAACTGGTCTTTTCCGGCACCGCACAACGGACATACCCAATCATCGGGAAGATCTGCGAATTTCACGCCTTCGGCTTCCTCGTCATAAACATAACCGCAAACCGTGCAAACATATCTTTTCATATAGCCATCCTCCTTTCGAGCCTTCATTATGCTCTCATTATACCAGTTTTTTTCATAAAAGGAAGTGACTTTGTCACAAATTTCAGAAAAAATCAGCGTGGCGGGAGATGCTATTTTTGGCACAAGAATGCGCCGGTTTTTTACCAATAGCGATGAAAGTCCGATTTTCTCAGCTCTTTTTCCTCGGCGTTTAAGTCGTGTTTACGCTGACCAAAGTTTTCGTCGTCTCTGGCGATCAAAGGATCGTACCAGTCGGCTTTGTTTTTGGCCCAGGCGATCCAAGCGGTGGTTTTCTCGTTAGATTCCTCTTTGGCTTCTACCGCGATGATATAGGTTCGTATTTTACAGGCCAAAGCGTAATCTTCCGCCTGGTTTTTCAAGGCGAGGGTTTTTTCCACCTCCGCGTTGTATTCCTCCCAGCCTTCCTCACGGCAACGTTTTTCTTTTTCCAAAAGGCGCCGGGCGTCTTCCCTCTCTTCGCGTTCCTTACGCACGATTTCTGAAGATTCGTAAAGACCGATGAGAATCTCCCCAAGCCGCTCTTCCAAACGGACTTTACCCGAATCCCTGAATTCCTTCCAATGATCCACATGGAGGCAGAGACGACCTTTGTATACGTAATCGTACTTACGGATTTTCGGTTTTTGCGCAAGTACGCCATTTTTCACGGCTTCCTGATAGAGAAGAAGTTCTTTGCGCTCCTGTTTGGTCAAAACATGAACCGTCTTTTTCTTGTTTTCCTTGATGATGAGGGGTACTTTCTCCCCGCGCACGATAAAGTCGAGATTTTCCGTAAGCAGACAGCCCAATGGCTCCATCACGCGTATCAGAGAATCAATGATGCGATAAACCCGGGGCAGGGTCTCGGCGGCAAGTTCCCCCCAAAGGAACGGCGGCGTGATCTTATCTTGCCATTGCGCCCAAAGGATGCTGTCCTCTTCCGAAATTTCATTGTTCTCCCAGGCTTCGGCCGCCCGCTGATATTGTGTGATCTTCGGGTGCAGCGGCGCGCTTTCCGGCGACAGCCAAATATGCTCCGCGGCAGCCAGCACGATTTCCCGCTCTTCCTCCTGTAAAAAACCGAGGCAATGACTACGGTCTTCCAAGGACATGCCGGGTTTTTCCGTTCTGGGCCCTGTCTTTTGGTTTGGCGCCGCGTTTTTCGGCAGCAGGGGAATGGTCACCGGTTTCCCTGCTCTCAGCTTTGCCCAATAGCCAGGCGGTGGCGTAGGGATTTCAAGAGATTTACAGACTTTGTGAATCGTCACATCCGAAACGGAATACTTTTTCGCAACTTCTGTAACAGGCATTTGCCAGACTTCTCTGTATAACGTTTCCCGATCATATACATTATACGTTTGTCCCCAGCGCAAAAACGTTTCCGGAGGCGACAACACAGTTTCCGACTCTTCGGGGTTGACGGAAGAGGCGGAATTCAATTTTGCGGGTTTTACTGCCGATGGCTTCGGGTGGCTGAATTTCGCGGAAAGCATTTTTGGCAGTTCCGTAAAAGTGTGGGTATGCATCGCCTTTTTGTTTTTCCGTGAAGCGCTGCTGTTGGAAAGATTGATCACGACTCCTTTGGTTTGAGGCAAAGGCGTTTTTTTAACTTCTTTTCCGCATTCGATTTGCGACCAATAACCCGGCGGCGGCACAGGAATGTCCGCGTCAGCACATTCTTTGCGCAAACAAGCATAGCTGATGCCATACTTTTTGGCTACACCAGACAAAGAGATTTCCCAAATTTCATTATATAAACTCTCACGGGATAATATGATTTCCGGTTTGTTTTTTTCCGTGTTGTTCTCAGACATGGCTTCCTTCCTTTTTATAGTGATCTGATTCACAAGAGACGGGAAGGCCTTTCACTCTATCACCATAACATCAAAAAAAGAGGGAATCAGCGAAATGCGCTCTGAAAGAAGAATCTTCCGTTTTGGGGCAAGTCGCTTCAAATCAGAGGCTTCTTCTCTGTCTGTTTGGAGTTCTTTTACGCTTTTTAAAAACATGGTGTAATCAAAAAACAAATTCTGCTCCAAAGGCCTGTCCAATGACCAACAGACAAAAACGAAAACATTCTCCACTAAAAAATATGATTTTACTGTTCCTTGCTCGACTACACAAAGTACGGGATGCGTTAAAACCCCTGACCTCAAAAAGAGCATGAACCATAAAAATTGTTCTTACCCATGGGTCGTTGTCGGCGAAGGTGATGAAAGCGCTTCTTTCTCTTATAATCATCAGGCAGCAATTTCTTTTTTACACACCAAATTGCGCCTCCAATATCATCAGACGCTGCGAACAAATCAGGCCGTTCATGGCCTAACTGCGAAGAAAAGCTCCCTATCTCCAACAGCGATTTGTTCTTCTAAAATACAGATACTGATCTGAGGTAACTGATTTTCCACAACCGGGCCGCTGCCCGGCAAAGCAGAAAAGGCATCTATTCCCTTTTCGTGCGCGTCATTGCTATATTATAGCATAAAGATAGGATTATTTCTATCGTACCTTATTTATACGTTATTTAGACATTTTTCGTTAAAGAGAGTCGGTTAAGGCCTTAGACTGGTAAAACATTAATTTCCCAAGGAAAAGCGGGAAGAAAACAAAAATAGCGCAAAATTTACGTATAATGTTAGCATAGAATTGCAAAAACATAAGCTTATTTCCTTGCCTTCGCGTATCTTCGCGGTTTTTTAAGCAGAAGACGGTGACAGCAAGAGGATTTGCGTTACATTATTTTGAGACATCGGGCTGTCTCCTATCGCAATAATTTACGAATTACACTCATGGGCATAAACTTTCGCCGGATTGATACTCAACTGCGTTTTGGAGGTATTACGGTACATAATCTAACGTCATGGGCCATCGCCGTTATTTGTTCAAACAATCGATGATCGCGTTGGGAATGTTGTCAAGGGACACTTGCTTGGTGACGGCCTTGAGTTCATAAGCCTCTTTGGGCATACCGTAAACCACGGAAGAATCCTTATCCTGGCCGATGGTATAAGCGCCGGCCTGGTACATTTTCAAGAGGCCTGCCGCCCCATCTTTCCCCATACCCGTTAAAATCACACCGATACAGCCTTTGCCCACCTTGGCTGCAACCGAATGAAAAAGCACATCCACAGAGGGGCAATGCCCGCTCACTTTTTCTCCGGCTGCACATCTCACATAATAGCCCTTCCGGTCTTTTTCCACCGTCAGGTGTTTATCGCCAGGGGCAATCAACGCGGTTCCCGGTTGAATGCGGTCACCGTTTTGCGCTTCTGCAACGTAGATCTCACATAAATGGTTCATCCGGTCGGCAAACATCTTAGTAAATCCCGGCGGCATATGCTGCACCACAACAATGCCGGGGCATTCCTTGGGCAGATGCTTGAGCACGGATAAGATGGCTTCCGTGCCACCGGTTGAGGCTCCGATGGCAATCATCTGGTATTCGCCGGAGAGCTTTCTTTTGAGGGAAAGCGGTGAAACGGCGCTGTTCACGATCTTTCTTTTCGCCTTTGTTTTGGAGGCAATTTTAACCTTTGTCGATAATTCCGTGCAAAAGGCGTCAATATTACCTTGGTTTTCAGCATCGGGCTTTTTTACAAAATCAACAGCGCCTGATTCCAATGCTTCGAACACACTCATATTCAGTGAGCTTACCAAAACAATGGGAATGGGATTATGGGGCATGATCTTCTTTAAAAAATCAGTCCCCTTTAGACCTGGCATTTCAACATCTAAGGTCAGCACATCGGGGTTGCAATCAGCGATCTTCTTTTCAGCGTCATAGGCATTTCCCGAAGTACCCACAACTTCGAAAGCGGGGTCAGAGGAAAGATATTTCTTTAATGCTGTTCTGAAAAAAATAGAGTCGTCAACAATTAATACTCTTATTTTCTTTGATGTCATCATCGACCTCCTTTTTGATAAACAGAAGGTTGAATATACTTGAATTTGGATTGGTCGCGCTGTATGGTTTCGGAATGACCGATAAAAAGATACCCTCCAGGCTTTATGACATCATAAAACCGATTGATTAGGTCACTCTTCGTCACTTGGTCAAAATAAATCATCACATTGCGGCAGAATATCAAATCGAATCCTTTATGAAAAGGAATTGGATCCATGAGATTAAAATGTTTAAAAAGCACCTCCTTTCTTATTTCTGGTTTTAATTGATAGGAGCCGTCTTTAAAAATGAAATATCTTCGTTTCCAAGACGGATCAAGGTTTTTCAAAAAATCTTCCTGATACGTTGCTTTCTGGGCTTTCTCTATGGCATTGGCCGAAATATCCGTTGCTAAGATCTGAAATTTCCACTGGTTGCTTTGTAAACCAAGGAAATCTTTGATAACCATGACAGTGGTATAAGCTTCCTCCCCGGAGGAACAGCCGGCACTCCAGATCCGCATTTCCTTGTTGCTGTTCTTTTTGACGATTTGAGGCAAGATCACTGTTTTTAAAAACTCAAAGTGAGCCTGTTCTCTCATAAAGTAGGTATGGTTGGTGGTAAGCTTATTCAGCAAAACCGTAATTTCCCTGGCGTCATTTCCCTTGATCAGCTTAAAATAATCGGAAAAGCTATCCATTTTCTTTTCCATCAATACCGAATACATACGTGATTCAATCAGCTGACGCTTATTGATGAGATTGATACCGTAGTTTGACTTAACATAGGAAACCATATCCGTAAATTCATTGTCGGTTAGTTTTATCATATACATCTTCTCCACCCTGCAGCATTAGTTGTTTTTTGCTAAATTTAAAATATCCAGAATCAAACTAATGCTCCCGTCGCCCAAAATGGCGCAACCGGAAATCCCCTTTTCTTTGACGTTATACTGATTCAAATACGAAGGCAAAGGCTTAATCACAACCTGCTGTTCGCCGAGGAGCGCATCGGCAAAGATACAGTAAGAGGATTCGCTGCTTTCCACCAAAATAATGATGCCGTCTTTAATCTCCTGTACCGAAGTATCGATACCGTAGAGCCGATGCAAACGAATGATCGGGTAGCAGATATCGCGAATCAGGATCCCTTCATTCTTTTCGTTATCTTCGATAATGTTGCTGTGATCCACTTTCATCGACTGTTTGATGTTATTGATGGGAATGGTAAAGATAGAATCTCCCACCAAAACCTTCATTCCGTTTACAATAGCCAGGGTAAGCGGAATTTTTATGTATACCGAAGCGCCTTCCCCCGGTACGCAATCGAGGATCACTTCTCCGCCGGCCTTTTCAATATTTTTCTTTACCACATCCATGCCAACGCCGCGCCCGGAAAACTCCGTGACCTGATCTTTGGTGGAAAATCCCGGCATCATCAAAAAGGCGTATGTTTCTTTTGCCGTGTATTCCGCTTCCGGCTTTCTCAAAAGTCCCCGGGATTTGGCTTTCTTTAAGATCGCCTGTTGATCGTAGCCCCTGCCGTCGTCGCAGATGGATACGAGGATTTCGCCGCCGGTATTTTGCGCGGACAGTGTAATCTTCCCTTTTGCCGGTTTTCCGCTGGCCA
>CALFRX010000261.1 GCA_937919295.1 uncultured Peptococcaceae bacterium
TCTACTGCGATGATGAACCGCCTGGTTGAAGGGGATGTCGGCAGCGGTAAGACGGTGGTGGCAGCGGCTGCGGTTTATCGTTGCTATTGCTCCCAGCATCAGGCGGCGCTGATGGCGCCCACGGAAATTTTAGCGATGCAGCATTACCGCTCCATGACTTCGCTATTTCAAGGCACCGGCCTGCGGATCGCCTTGCTGACCGGCGCCGTCAAAGCGGCGGAAAAGCGTAAAATCTGTTTGGCTTTAAGCGAAGGTAAAATCGATTTGCTCATCGGTACCCACGCTCTGATCGAAAACAACGCTGTCTTTCGCGACCTGGCGCTGGTGGTCATTGATGAACAGCACCGTTTTGGCGTTCAGCAAAGAAACGCGTTATTTATGAAAGGGAACGATCCTGATCTGCTGATCATGACGGCGACGCCGATTCCCCGCACCTTGGCAATGACGGTTTTCGCCGGTCTCGACATCTCCCTTCTTGATGAGCTGCCACCGGGCAGAAAGCCGCCGAAAACCATCGTCATCACAAGGGAGCAGGAGGAGAGGGCGTTCTCCTTTATGAAAAAGCACATTGCCGCCAAGCACCAGTGCTTCATCGTTTGTCCGTTGGTGGAGGAAAGCGAATCCCTTGATTTGGAAGCGGCGAAGGAACTGTACGAGCGTCTTAAAAACAAGGAAATGAAACAGATTGCCATCGGCCTCGTCCACGGTAGGATGAAGGCCGCGGAGAAAGACGCTGTTTTAGAGTCCTTCCGTAAAAATGAAATCGCTGTTTTGATTGCTACTACCGTCATTGAAGTCGGCATTGATGTGCCCAACGCGACAATCATGATGATCCGTGACGCCGACCGATACGGCCTCGCCCAACTGCATCAGATCCGAGGCCGTATCGGCCGCGGCGATTTTGCCGGTACCTGTTTGCTGGAAACCACTGCCGGTAATGAGCAGGCTTTAAAACGTCTTAAGGTTTTGGAGCAGTTCAGCGACGGTTTTAAAGTTGCCGAAGAAGATTTGAAACTTCGCGGTCCCGGCGATTTCTTTGGTGTCCGCCAGCACGGACTCCCCGAACTTAAGCTGGCCGATCTGTTTCAGGATCACGCTTTATTGGTGGAGGCCGCCCACGCTGTGGATACGCTGCTAAAGAAAGATCCTCAGCTTGACGATGATGCCTGGCAAAAGACGAAAGATCGGCTTGAACGCCTTTATGATATGGGAAAATAAGGAGAACCCTTTTTTGGGTAGCCTTGCTTTTTTTGCGGTATGCCACAGGATGCGCCGCCGAAATGAGCATTGCCACCATAGAAAATTTTTTGCGGGATTGTGCTGTTTGCGCGAATCTAAAATAATTTTTGAAACGCCCTTTAAAAGGCGTTTTATTTTTCGGAAAAAAATGACGGAATAAAAAATTTGAATTGAGTCACACTAACTTTGCAGCGAAAGGAGGTGCGCTTGATGAGAACTCCGATGAAACCAGAAGCGGCGACAGCATTAAGACAATTTAAACTGGAAGTTGCGAATGAACTGGGCATCCCCGATTACGAAAACATGGATAAGGGCAATCTCTCTTCCCGTGAAAACGGCTATGTCGGCGGTAATATGACCAGAAAAATGGTTTCCTTTGCCGAACAGAATTTGGCGGGCAAATAATCCGAATACGAAAACAATAAAAGAAAACAGAAAATGTACAGTATTTTAAGGAGGAAATAATTACAATGGCAAAATCCAATCCTGTTAAAAAGAGCGCACAAGGCGCTTTGAACCGTTTCAAAATGGAAGTCGCAAGTGAACTGGGTATCCCCGATTATGAAAACATGGATAAGGGCAATCTCTCTTCCCGTGAAAACGGCTATGTCGGCGGCAACATGACCAAGAAAATGGTCGCCTATGCCGAACAGGCTATGAGTCAAGGACAGAACAGCGCAGTCAGCAGCTCTGCCAAAACACGTTATCCCCGCGGCTAATAAAGTAGTATACTTTTATGAAAAAGGCAGGTCTTTTGACCTGCCTTTTTTTCTGCGCGCCGTTGTCGTTACCAAGAGCCCGGCCCTTTGTGACGCTTTCCGCTTTCCCTGATCGTGAAAAAAAAGGACTTTCCTGCCTTTTGTAGAATATTATCCATTATGACAAATCAAAAAACTACAGATAAAAAAACGGGGTGGATTATGAAAAAGTGGATCTTTACGATGATTATCATTGCCGTACTGGTCTTATCCGGAGTTTCCGTCTACGCCATTCAAGGACTGGATGAAAATAAAAGCACGAGAATCCTTGCGAACGATGGCTACGCGACGCTGACCACAAGTACAGTGGGAGGCACCATCGAAACCACGAAGGAGGTACTGCAATCCGCGGTGGACAACACTTCTTACAAAGGATTGCATGTCACCGATGGCTACAGCGTCTTCTCGTTGGATAAAACATTTTTACAGGAAATTATAAACATTGCCCAGGGAACAACCGTTTCTTTTCATTTTGGCTATAACAGCCCCAAAACGGAAGTAACTTTCCATATCAAAGACAGTAACAGCAACGCGCTTTTTAGCGATAAAGGCCGCTGTCTCGGGGAGATTCCCTATACGGCCGGAGCCGACAGCGGCGTGAAAGATATCGTGCTGAAGGATCCCGCCGGCAAGGAGCTGGCGTTAAGCGCCTATTATCCCGACGCTCAGATGATCCATTGGCAGCTTGATGACGTCGGCAAATATGTGATTACCACGCGTACCGTTGCTTTTACCGATTCGGCCAATCATTGGGGGCTGACTTATATCTCTTTTCTGTCTGCCCGTGGTGTTGCCAACGGTATGGGAGGAAACCTGTTTGCGCCCAACGATTCTTTAACGAGAGCGCAATTCGTGACGTTTATGGCCCGTGTCGCCAATGCCGATGTTTCCGCAGCGGGAACCGGCCAGTTTAAAGATGTGGCCAGTGGCAGCTGGTATTATCCTTACGTCGGCTGGGCTTATCAAAACGGGATCACCAGTGGCATTTCGGCCACGGAGTTCGCGCCGGAAATGAAAATTACCAGGGAAGAAATGGCGGTGTTCGCCGTCCGTTTGCTGAAATACCTGAATGTTGAAGAAAAACCCATCTGTGACAGCGCCGAATTTTCTGATGCCGCCGCCATTAGCAGTTGGGCCAAGGACGCCGTGGCTTTGACCCAGACCGCCGGGATCATCAACGGCCATACGGAAGGCGGCTTTGACCCCAAAGGCAATGCCACCCGGGCTGAAGCAGCCACGGTTTGTTCTAAAATCATCAGCTATATGCTAATTATGCCACAGTAATCAAAGAGAAAGATACTCCTGATAATTATCTTTGGTGATGGCCTTGTGGAGGGCGATGTGGATTCCTGCCGTCAAGATGTCGGCCAGGTTGTCGATGACGCAGTCGATATCTTTCGGTGTCACCGCGTACATTTCACATTTATCGTTCATCAATTGATACAGCGTGTTTTCCGCCGCATCCCATGATTGGGATACGGCGTTTCCCTTTTCCGCGAGGTTCGTTTTCAGCGCGGAAAAAACTTCGGTGACAATGGATTGAGGATAAATCACCGTGGGAACACCGATGGCAATGACCGGAATATGCAGGGTGTCCTCGTTGATGGCGGGGCGCTCGTTGCCAATGCCGCCTCCCGGCACGATGCCGGTATTTGTCAGCTGAAAGGAGCTGCCAAGGCGATCGAAGGAGGCAGTGGATAGGGCGTCGACGATGATGACGGCGCCGGCGTTGATGCGCTTCACGATGGCCTGAATGATCTCGAAGGTTTCGATGCCAGTATTCCCCAGTACATTGGGAGTCACCAATGCCACAGGGGACATTCCCTCACAGAACTCCCTGTTCTCTTCGTTGAAGAGATGGCGCGTGGGCAGTGAGCGGGCAATGGTTTTTTCGCCCAGGGAGTCCGAGGAAATTTCTGGGTTGCCGATGCCACAGATCAGAATGGGAGCATCTCCCTTGGGCGGGAGCATATTCTTCAGCGTGGCGGCTAAACTTGAGATAATCTCGTCCTTTGCCGTATCATCATCAAGGGAGGCGGTGGCTTGCAAGGTGACGTATTGACCTTTGGGACGGCCCATGGCACGCGCTCCTCGCTCATCTAAAATGGTGATGGTCGAAGTCTTGCAATAACTGCCGCTTTTGACTTTTTCGCTGACGCCGTCGACTTCAATATCGGCATCGCCCCTTAACGCGCTATGGGCTTCCATTGCCATATCGTAATAAGAAATGAATTTGGTTGGGTTGGAATCTGACATAATTTCTCCTTAAGGATAATTTTTTCAAAAAATTGCCTCGAAAACCTTGCAATTTTGGAGGAAGATGGGTTATAATATATTATGTATAATAGTGGCGACAGAAATACATTCCCGGGAACCTGTTCTCAGGTCTGTTTGCTGTTGTCAAAAACGTTATCGAACTGCTGCAAAAAGTGTATGTTTCAAAAACAAAAAACCGTCCAAGTTTCGTATCTGTCTGATCCGGCAAGAGGTTTTAAGAAAACATTGCGCCGTCAGGCGGAGCTATATAGGAGAACGCTTTGAGAATCATTGGCGGTAAGGATCGGGGAAGAAAACTGAAAGCGCCGCAAGGGATAAAAACCCGTCCCACTTTGGACAAGGTGAGGGGTGCGATTTTCAACAGTCTTTTCGATATTTCCGATCTGGATGTACTGGATATGTTCGGCGGCAGCGGCGCCATGGGCTTCGAGGCACTCTCCCGGGGAGCCCCCAAATGCGTCATTATCGAAAATAACAAAGCTGCATTTAAGATCATGGAGGAAAATAAAGCCAATCTTTGTTGCGGCGACAGTGCCGAACTCCGCTTTTCTGATTTCAAATCATCATTTCACCGAGGCGAGTGTTTTGACATCATTTTTTTGGATCCTCCCTACCACAAGGGTCTATTGGAGGATGCGCTTCTTTTCATCTGTGAGAGAGGTTTGAAAAGAGAAAACGGCGTGATTGTGGCGGAAACGGGAAGCGATGGGGAGATCGTTTTACCGGAAACCGGACTGAAATTAATAAAAGAGAAGCAGTACGGTCATACGAAAATACTATTTTTGAAATAATAAGGAGTGTAAAATGGAAATTTTAAAATACGTTGACCAGCTTGAAGAGATCGTGGATACCGCAACAAAGGTGCCTTTTTCCAGCAAGGTAATGGTAAATGTTGACGAAATATTTGAAGTGATCGACCTGATCAGGGAAAACCTGCCTCAGGAACTGAAGGAAGCCCAGTATGCACTGCTTGAAAAAGACAGAATGATCGCCGAAGCCCAAGCCAAGGCGGAAAGAGAACTGGATAACGCCAGAAAAGAAGCACGTGCCATGGTCGCTGATCACGAAATCGTCCGTCATGCGCAAATCGAAGCAGACGCCATTATGGAAAGATCCAATCAGGTCGCATTGGAAGTGCGGGAAGGCGCCAGAAGCTACGCCAACGACATTCTTTATCAGATCGAAAATAGTTTGGACAAAGCATTATATACCGTCAAAAAGAGCAGAGACGAAATTAGATTAAATACCAATAAAAAAGTCAACGCCCCGCGTAATAGTGGCGGCAAAGAAGAATAAACGCAATAAAGACAAAAAACGCGTAACATAAAAGAGCAACAAAACACGAGAGGAACAAGGGATAGGTCTGTTCTGCGACAGGCAAAGTAGCTGCCGCTTGTATCCTCATGGGTAAAAACAGGGAGACAGCGAAAGCAAGGGCTCCCTGTATTATTTTGTAAAAAAAGTAGGGTACGATGCTTAAATCCGTGTCCTTTAACTGCGAGGCGACTTGCGCCATGGCGGAAAATCCGCCAAAAGCCAAAATGCCGGAAATAAAGGAGAGCTTCCAAGGAAAAGCCAGGTTCGACAGAGAAACGGCGTTGGCGCCGGCGGTGATTTCCAGAATACCGCTGAATAAAGCGGTTGCAGCTTCTTCGTGTTCTTTTGAAATCAGGCATATTTTACAGATCAGTTGAATGATTCCCAGTTCCCGGCAAAAGGCGATGAGGATGAAAAAAACGAGAATCAGGCCGCCGATCAGCGCCATGGTTTTCAGTGCGCGAAAAATGGCGTTGGTCACGATGGTCAAGAGGGGCGTTTCTGCGGGAGCACTGCTTTTCGGAACCGCAACGCGGGGGAGCATATCCTCCCGGCGGGCAAAAAACGAAACGACCATGGTGAGGAACAGATTGGAACCGTAATGAATCAAGGCTAAGGCGGCGCCGCTGCTTTCCGCGTTGAGCAGCGAAACAGCTACGGCGGAGAGAATGAAGATGGGACTGACATTGGCGGCACAAGGCAGCAGCCGGTTGCCCTGGGCACGTGTCAGCCGGCCTTGCCGCCGCAAGTCGGCAATGAGCACGGCGGAAACCGGCACGCCGGTGGAATAACCGGCAGCCAACACAAACCCGGCTTCCCCCGGCAGCTTCAGCAAGCGCCGCGCCGGTCTCTCTAATAGCCGTCCCAAAAGGGCGATGCCGCCGGTGGCGGTGAGCATTTCGTTGAGCATGAAAAAGGGCAGCATCGATGGGACAAGGGTCGTCGCCCAAAGCATCACGGCGCTTTTGGCAGCATCGAAAACAGCTCCCGGCATGATCAGGAAAAATAAAAATAATACGAATAATGAGAGCATAAAAAACGCTTGCACTTTATCACCCGAATCGTATATAATCATTACTTGTGGGATATCGACAGGAGTTGCGCGGCCGCTTTTTTTCGCGGGGGTGAAGCTCCTAT
>CALFRX010000262.1 GCA_937919295.1 uncultured Peptococcaceae bacterium
TCAATACAACCAACCTTGGAGATCCCCTGCCCATAAATGATATCGAATTCCGCCACCTTGAAAGGAGGCGCGACTTTATTTTTCACCACTTTGATCTTAGTGCGATTACCGATGATATCGGTGCCATTCTTGATGACTTCAGCCTTTCTGATATCAATGCGCACGGAAGAGTAGAACTTCAAAGCCCTGCCGCCGGTGGTTGTCTCCGGACTGCCATATATCACGCCGATCTTATCGCGGATCTGATTGATGAAAATCACCGTGGTATTGGTTTTGCCGATCACACCGGTGAGTTTGCGCAAAGCCTGAGACATCAGCCTGGCATGGACACCCATGTGGCTGTCGCCCATTTCCCCTTCCAGCTCGGCCCGGGGCACCAAAGCGGCGACGGAGTCGACAACGATGATATCCACGGAATTGCTGCGTACCAAAGCTTCGGTGATTTCCAGAGCCTGTTCCCCCATGTCCGGCTGGGAAATCAGCAATTCATTGATATTGACGCCGAGTTTCCCGGCGTATTGGGGATCAAGGGCGTGTTCCGCGTCGATGAAAGCGGCGGTACCTCCCATTTTTTGAGCCTCCGCGACGATATGCAGGGCGACGGTGGTTTTCCCGGAGGATTCCGGCCCGTAGATTTCAATGATTCTGCCCCGGGGCACACCGCCGACGCCAAGAGCGACGTCCAGGGCAAGAATGCCGGTGGGAATGACGTCAATATTCATTTTGGCGGCATCGCCTAGGCGCATAATGGCGCCTTTGCCGAAACTTTTTTCAATCTGATTCAAAGCGGCTTCCAGCGCTTCTTTTCTCTTATCTGCTTCCATTCTGTTTTTCTCCATCCTTTATTTTAAATTCTTCAACAACGGTGTAAACCGGCGTTCTTCCCATGAGATCGCTCTTCATCAGGAAGAACGAGCTTACGCTGAAATCGCCGAAGGACAATGAGTTTTGCTTCATAAATTCGCTGTAAAAGCGATCTTGACTCGGATCCTGATATTTGACCCTACCGACGGTCAGATGAGGGGAAAAACGCTTTTGATCCCTGCTTTTCACCGCCGCACTGACTGCCTTTGCCAAATCAAAAAGGGCTTTTTTCTTTTCCATGGCAACCCACAGCGTTTTCGGCGCGGTCAGGGAGGGAAACGCGCCAACGCCTTTGATTTCCAAGGTAAAGGGCAGTGTTTCCCCGGCGGCAACGGTCAGGTTTTGACGCAAGGCGGGAAGCTCCTCCTCCTTGATTTCCCCCAAAAAGTTTAGGGTGATATGAAGGTTTTCCCAAGGCACCCCTTTGATACCTTTGACGGTACCGAGGCTGTCATAAAACAATGCGATATTTTTTCTGATTTCAGCGGGGATCAAAATCGCCACAAAGGCTCTCATAAAAACACCTTTTCTTCGATAAAAGCAAAGACCGTCTTAACCGTCTGTTGGCGAATCTCGTCACGGCTGCCCTGAAAGAGGTTTTTTTTCACGTAGATCTTATCCTTCCAAGCCAGGCCCATATAAACAAGACCCACCGGTTTTTCCACCGAACCGCCGCCGGGACCGGCAATGCCCGTCACGGAAACAGCACAGTCGGCTCCTGACACTTTCTTAAGGCCTTGGGCCATCTCGTAAGCGCATTCCTCGCTGACCGCGCCATAGATCGTCAGCGTCTCCTTTTTGACACCAAGGATCGTCTGTTTCGCCTCGTTGCTGTAAGTAACCAGGCCGTAGCCGAAAACGGCGGAGGCGCCTGCCACATCAGTTATGGCGGCGGCGATCAGACCGCCGGTACAGGATTCGGCAGTGGCTACGGTGATGCCGGCAGCGATCAGTTTTTCAATGAGTTCTCTTTGTTCCATCAGAAAAACAATTCCTTGCTTTTATAGAAATAATCGGCGCCGGAAAGGATCGTAATCACCACGGCGAGCCAGACGAGAAACGTACCGATTCCCTGGGGAAAAATGGCGAAATGCCCGGCCAAAAGCACATAAGTAACGGCGGCGATCTGCGAAACCGTCTTCAGTTTACCGAAATAAGAGGCGGCGATCACAATGCCTTTATCGGCGGCAATGGCCCTTAACCCCGTTACCATCAATTCACGGGTCAGGATGATGATGATGGCCACGGCGCCAATATCACCTAAGGCCAACAGGCAGATCATCGTCGCCAGAATCAACAGTTTATCAGCAAGGGGATCAAGAAATTTGCCCAAAGTCGTCACGAGATTCCGGGAACGGGCAATGTGACCGTCAAGACCATCGGTGGCAGCGGCAGCCACAAACAGAACCGCGGCAATCAAATACTTGCCGGGAATCGGTAAGAGCAGCACCAACATGATCAGGGGAATCATGCCGATTCTGATCAACGTAATGGTATTGGGTAAATTGAGAGTTAGCTTAAACTTTCGCTTCATCTGAGTTTCCTCTTTTCATCCATAAATTGAAATTGAAAATTGAAATTTATTTTTCCCTTACTTCTCCGGTCAGGTCGTATACGTCACTGCCGGTTATGTTCACCGGTACAAGGTCGCCGGGGGCGTAAACGCCTTTGGCCTTTACATAAGTGATCCCGTCAACTTCCGGCGCCTGAAACCGCGTCCGCCCATAATAAGGATACGTTTCATGGAGGGGATCATCTTTTGCGGTGACGCCGTCGATCAACACCGTCTCTTCCCTGCCGACCCATTTGGTCAGGCGCTGAGCGGAACAGCGGCTCAAAAGCGCCATAACGCTGTCGTAGCGGTCAGCTTTGCAGTCTTCATCGACTTGATCGGGAAGATTGTAGGCCACGGTATCCTCTTCCCTGGAATAGGGAAACACGCCGACCCAATCGAGCTTCGCTTCTTTTAAGAAGTCGCAAAGCAGCGCGAAATCCGCCTCGCTTTCCCCGGGAAAGCCCACGATAAACGTACTGCGAATCACAAAATCGGGGTTGGCTCTTCTGATCCGCGCCAGCAGATCGCGGAGTTTATTAAGGCGCTCCGGCCGCCCCATGGCTTTTAGAACGTGGTCTGAAGCGTGCTGCATGGGGATATCCAGATAGTTGCAGATCTTTTCCTCTTTGGCCATCAGCGTCAGCAGTTCGTCGTCAATGCGGCTGGGATAGCTGTAGAGCAGACGAATCCGCACAAAATCGAGCTTTACGAGTTCTTTTAAGAGCTCTTTCAGCATGATCTTGCCGTAGCGGTCTTTGCCGTATACCGTCGTGTCCTGAGCCAGCAAATTGATTTCCTTAACACCGGCATGCAGGAGTTCTTCTGCCTCCGATAGGATTTCCTCCATATCGCGGCTGACGTAAGGCCCCCGCATTTGGGGAATCGTACAGAAGGTACAGCAATTATCGCAGCCTTCGGCGATTTTCAGGTAGGCCCAATGAGCTGGCGTCGATAAAACACGGCGGTTATACTTCGCTTCTGCGGCCAAAGACGATTGCCCTTCCGGCGGAAACATCTCCTTTAAGCGCTCGCCAACGGTTTCAAAATTCAGAGAGGTCAGCCAAAGATCCACTTCGGGGATTTCCCGAGCCAGTTCTTCCCGGTACTTCTGTACCATGCAGCCGGTGACCACGAGACAGCGGCAGTTTTTTTCCTTCAGCGCCGCAAAGCGGATGATCGCGTCAATACTCTCCTCTTTGGCCGCGGCAATAAAACCGCAGGTATTGACAATGATGATTTCAGCGACGGCAAAATCATCGGTCAATGTATAGTTTTGCTCCTTTAAAATGGCCATCATGCGCTCGCTGTCCACGAGGTTTTTGGCGCAGCCGAGGCTTAAAATCGCTGTTTTCAAATGATACTCCTCAAACCCAAAGGCGGCTGCCGAAAAACGAAAAGAGGGCAAGTACCGCCAAGGTAATTAAAATGGAAAAAAGCAGGCGCCGGTGGCGTGCGGAACGCTGGGAGACATCCTCCCACTGCTTGTTTCTTTTTTCAATGTGGTCTTCCGGCTTGAACAGCCGTTTTTCCAAGCTGCTGTTGATAAAAGAAGACTCGTCGTAGCCGATTTCCTTCATGATCTCATCGGCGATCTTCTTGGGATTTAAGCCCAAATAAGACGCGTAGGTTTTGGCGTAGCCAATGGCAAAGGTTTTCCCCGGCAGATCGTCGTAGGATTCTTCCTCCAAAGCAAATAGGTAGCGTGCGTCGATATCGAGGGCCGCCGCCACCTCACTTAAGGTGAAGCCGGCATCCATTCTTCCCTGCTGAAAACGCATTCCTGTTGTTCCCATGTTTCTCTCCTGCTGTAAAAGTAAATCGGCTTGCGTCGAAGTTATTCATCGAATAAGGACTGTTCCTCCGGCTCCTTGAAGGTATCGGTAAAAACCTCCAGAGACATTAGCACTGTCCTGGGTTTCGCGCCTTCGGCGGGGCCGATGACGCCTTTTTCTTGCAGATCCTCCATGATACGGGCGGCGCGATTATAACCGATGCGGAATCTCCGCTGCATCATCGAAGTGGAGGCCTGGCCCGCGGTAATGGCGGCGCGGGCGGCGTCAAAAAAGAGTTCATCGCTGTAATCGTCTTCTTTTTTGGTGGTGGTATCCACGGCTTGGGCCAAGCCTTCGATATAATCGGGGCTGCCCTGACGTTTATAGTGGTCTAAAATCGCCAAAGCGTCGCGGTCGGAGAGCCAAGCGCCCTGAACGCGGACGGGTTTGGAATAGCCGATGGGCAGAAAAAGCATATCGCCTTTGCCCAAGAGTTTTTCGGCGCCCCCCATATCGAGGATGGTTCTGGAATCGGTTTGAGAGGAAACCGACAGGGCAATGCGGGAAGGAATATTCGCCTTGATCAGTCCGGTGATCACGTCCACCGAGGGACGCTGGGTGGCAACGACCAAATGAATCCCGGCGGCCCGGGCTTTCTGGGCCAAACGGCAAATGGAAGCTTCCACGTCCTTTGCCGCAACCATCATCAAGTCGGCCAACTCATCAATAAGGATCACGATTTGCGGCATCTTTTCGTTGACATCCTCTACAAGGTCGTTATAACCTTCAATATTTCTGACGCGGTTCTGATTAAAGAGGGTATAGCGATTTTCCATTTCACGAAGGGCCCACTTCAAAGCTCCCGCTGCCTTTTTCGGGTCGGTCACCACCGGCGTAATCAAATGAGGCAATCCCTCGTAGATTACAAATTCTACCTGTTTCGGGTCAATCATGATGAATTTCACCTGATCCGGCGTGGCTTTGAAGAGAATCGAGCAAATCATCGTATTCATACACACGCTTTTCCCGGAACCGGTGGTACCGGCGATCAGCAGGTGGGGCATGGTAGCCAAATCACCGATGATCGGATTGCCGGTAATATCTTTCCCAAAAGCACAGGTGAGCTTCGAGGGCATATCAAAGAAACGGGAATTCTCCAAAATATCGCGGAAGTAGACGGTTACCGTATCCTTACGCGGTACTTCGATGCCGATCACGCTTTTCCCCGGCACCGGCGCTTCCATACGGATGTCGGCGGCGGCCAGCTGCAAAGCGATATCATCGGCGAGGTTGACGATTTTGCTGACTTTCACCCCGGATCCCGGCTGCACTTCGTAGCGGGTAATGGAGGGGCCGCAGCTGACTTCTGTGACCCTGGCCTGGACGCCGAAACTTTCCAGGGTTTTTTCCAATTTCGTGATGCCGCTTTTGATGTTCTGCGCCATCTGTTTCTGAGCGACCTTCTCCCCTTTTGTAAGAATATTGGTTTTCGGGGGACTAAAATGGGGCTTGACAGCGGTCTGCTCTTCATTGACAGGCTGATCCTGTTTGATGGCTTTTTCTTCCCCGGTAGGAGGATCGGCCTCTGCGCCGATCTCTTCAAAAACAGTAGTTTTGCCTTCGCCGTCTTCATCGTATATGTGGGCGTCGATGCTCTCGGCGGAAAAGATTTTTTCGCTGATATTTTCCGCCCCTTCGCCACCGTGGAGTCCGGCGACAAGGCCCATATCCGGATCTTTTTCCGTATCGTTGTAGGAAGGCGCAATATCTTCCACATCGCTGACGCCGGTTAAATGTTCACGAAAAGAAACCGGTGTAAAATCGTCGCTGGCAATATCTTTGGTAAAAACCATGCCGTCGATGATGACTTTATCATTACCGGCATATTCCACAACCTTTTTCTTTTTCAGACCGTTGCTCTCACCCCGGTTTTTTACAAACCATTTCCTTTGCCGATCTAAACCGGCAGGTTCTTCATGGTATTCTTCAGCAAGACCGACGGCGGCTTTTTCCGCCGCTTCCTTACCGCCCTTTCGCGGCACTTCCTTTTCCTGGTTCTTTTCTGCTTTGCGCTCTTGGCGGTGATTCTTCACATTGGCAATAAAGGCAGACAGGGAAAAGTCCGCGAGCATCAGCACGGAAACGAGACTGAGCAAAATCAAAAACAAGATGGCCACGATTTTATTCATCAGCAGCAGTAGGAAAAAGGCGCATAAACCACCGAGCACACCGCCGCCGCTGCCGCCGGCGGCCACCTGCATAAAGCCGTTAAAGTCAATGAATCTCTGATCAATACAAAGAAATGTCAGCACCGCAAGGAACAACAGCGAAGAAAAAATCACGTATTTTACGAAACTGAAATCAGAACTTTCTTTTTTATAAAAGGCGTAGGCCAAAAGCAACAGAAAAAAGGGAACGATGAAGCGTCCGATCCCGAAAAGCAGCACAAACAGCTTGACCAGGTATAGCGGCGCAAGCATCAAACCGCCGGCTTTGATATCGGGAGAGACGGCAATCAATAAAGTAAGGAGCAGCGCGGCGCAAAGCAGCAGGATCGCCATGATACCGTTGTTTGTCAGTCTTCTGCTCCGATTTTTTTTCTTTGTGCCGGTTTTTCCTTTGCTTTTACCGCCTTTTGCGGGGGTTTTCTTTTTTGCTGCAGTCATTTCTTACCTCTGATTCTGAATTTTAACAGAATACCCTAACTTATTTATTTCGATATATATGGGATTTTTCCTGCTTTCCGACAATATTTTCTCTCCCTCTACCTTTCTTTGCGTATTTTTTACATCTTTTATCCGAATAATAAGCCCAGTGAAAAAAACAGAGGTCAGGCTGCCGAGAAAGGCTTCGCCTTTTCGGGCAAATACCTACGGTATTTGATCCACAGGACACTAACTTAACCTTGATAATGCCTACGGCATTTCCTAAGGTTAAGCGTGCTGTCGCAGACAAAGGTTCGCCGCATATCAGACTTTGTCGACGGCCTGAACGGAGGTATCATATGCGAAATCCCTTCACCATAAACAAGCCGAAGAACGAACACAAAGAAGAAGAACAAAAAAACGATACACCCCTACAGACC
>CALFRX010000263.1 GCA_937919295.1 uncultured Peptococcaceae bacterium
GAAACGGCCGCCACCGTCCACAGCGATGATAAAATCATCGTCTTTTAGCAAAGTCTGATGATAGCGAAGATCACCGATTTCCCCGTTACAGAACAAAACCGCTCTGCTCATCATTTCACGGCCTTCATCAGATTGGCCATTTCAATGGCGGTCACGGCGGCGTCGTAGCCTTTGTTGCCGCTCTTACTGCCGGCGCGGTCGATGGCCTGTTCCAGGGTATCGCTGGTGATGATGCCGAAAACCACGGTTTTACCGCTGCTGAGGGATGCCTGAGCGACCCCTTTGGAGGCTTCCGCGGCGACAAAATCAAAATGGGGCGTCGCGCCGCGAATGATGGCGCCAAGGCAGATCACGGCATCCATATCGCCTCTCTCCGCCAGCTTTTTGGCGAGCAAGGGAATTTCAAAAGCGCCGGGAACGCGATACAAGGTAATATCATCACCATCAACACCGTGACGGAGCAGCGCGTCTTCCGCGCCCTCGATCAGCTTGCCGGTGATAAATTCGTTAAAACGGGAGGCCACGATGGCAACCTTCAGCCCTTTGCCCAATAAATTCGCTTCAATCTTTTTCATTCTAATTCTCCTTCTCGATATGATCTAAGATATGACCCATTTTTTCTTTTTTGGTTTCCATATAAAACAGATTATCCCGGTTGGGTATGAGTTCCAGGGGAATGCGCTCCGTGATTTCAATGCCGTAATCGGAAAGACCCTGTATCTTTTCGGGATTGTTGGTTAGAAGCCGCAGTTTGTGAACGTTAAGATCGGTCAATATCTGGCTGCCGGCACTGTAATCTCTGAGATCCGGCGGGAAACCCAGTTCAATGTTGGCCTCCACGGTGTCGTAGCCCTGATCCTGCAAGGCATAGGCTTTGATCTTATTGATCAGGCCGATACCACGGCCTTCCTGACGCAGATAAACGAGAACCCCCCTGCCCTCTTCGCCAATGGCTTTCATGGCCGCGTCGATCTGCTGACCGCAGTCGCAGCGGCGAGAAGAAAAGACGTCGCCGGTAAGGCATTCCGAATGAACCCGGCAAAGTACCGGCGCTCCGTCGGCCACATCGCCCATGACGAGGGCCACATGATGCTCGTGATTGATTTTATTGATGTAACCGTAAATACGAAAACGGCCGAATTTCGTCGGCAGCTCCGCTTCTGTGATCCGCGTCATGAAGCGGTCGTTGATTTTGCGGTAACGTTGCAGCGCTTTGATGGAAATCATCGTCATGTTGTGGGCTTTGGCAAATTCCATCATTTCCGTTTTTCGCATCATCGTGCCGTCGTCCCGCATCACTTCACAGCAGAGCCCGATTTCCCGCAGTCCGGCAAGGCGCAACAGATCAACGGTGGCTTCGGTATGGCCGTTCCGCTCCAGCACGCCGCCGGCTTTCGCCTCCAGGGGAAACATATGCCCTGGACGGCGAAAGTCCGTGGGGAGCGCTGTTTCCTTTGCCGCTTCTTGGGC
>CALFRX010000264.1 GCA_937919295.1 uncultured Peptococcaceae bacterium
GCCGGTTCTTTACCGTATTGACGTTGCCGATAAAAACGCTCTTATGAGGATATTTACGGAACATGAAATAGTCGCCGTCATCCATTTCGCCGGTTTTAAGGCAGTGGGGGAGTCGGTGAAGCTGCCTTTGAAATACTACCGCAATAACCTTGATACCACGCTTTCCCTGCTGGAAACGATGGCTCTGGCCAAGGTGGGTACCTTTATTTTCAGCTCTTCGGCCACGGTTTACGGTTCAGCGGTCATCCCCTATACGGAAAAGCTGAAAACAGGGCCCTGCACCAATCCCTACGGCTGGACGAAGCTGATGAATGAACAATTCCTGATGGATTACGCCGCCGCCAATCCTGCTTTTTCCGCGGTGCTGCTGCGCTATTTTAATCCCGTGGGGGCTCATCCAAGCGGTCACATCGGTGAAGCGCCCAACGGTATTCCCAATAATCTGATGCCCTATATCACCCAGGTGGCGGTGGGCAAACTGAAGCAGTTACGAGACAAAAGACGGTACCTGCGTCAGGGACTACATCCACGTTGTCGATCTGGCCAAGGGACACGTCGCCGCGGTCAAATACGGAATAAAACATCAAGGCGCCGAACCTTTTAATCTCGGCACCGGCGTGGGCTACAGCGTAAAGGAAATGGTGGAGACCTTTGCTAAAGTCAACGGAGTGGAAATCCCCTACGTTTTCGCGCCCCGCCGCGAGGGTGACCTCCCCGCATTCTATGCCGACCCCAAAAAGGCCGAGAAAATTTTGGCTTGGCAGGCTGACTTGAGCTTATCCGATATGTGCTGCGATGCCTGGAACTGGCAGAAGAATAACCCCAACGGCTATGACCGCTGACGGCCAGCGCTTTACCGCAGCGGGATATTTTATCATAGTTTATATTTGAAAGAAGAGAGAACCTTGAAAAAACCACTGAAAAAACTGACGCCGGCCATGACGTTTATTGTCCTGTTCGGCGTTGTCAGTATGTTTTCGGATATTACTCATGAAGGGGCGGCGGGACTATACGGCGCCTATCTTTCCCTCCTCGGCGCATCGGCGGCGACCATCGGCTTCGTTTCCGGCCTGGGGGAACTAGTTGGCTATTCCTTGCGTTTTATTTTCGGATTCCTTACGGATAAAACGAAAAAATATTGGCCGATGGTCATTGCTGGTTATGTCATCGATATGGTGGCAGTACCTGCTCTGGCCCTCGTCGGTGAAAACGGTTGGCTTTTTGCCTGTATGATTTTGGTCATTGAGCGGATGGGTAAGGCCATCAAAAAACCGGCGAAAAACACGCTGCTCTCCTTTGCCGCCTATGGTGAAGGCGTCGGTAAGAGCTTTGCCATTCAGGAGGCCCTGGATCAGATCGGCGCTTTCCTCGGTCCGGTGATGCTCTATGTCGTGCTGCTCTTCAAGTCCGATGTCAGCACTTATGACGCCTATACCTTCGCTTTTGCGGTTTTGGCAGTGCCGGCCGCGATCACCCTAATTCTTTTGCTCATGACGAAGCGAAAATTCCCCGCGCCGGAAAAATTTGAACCTCCGGCCAAGGAAAAGGAACCGCCCTTTCATGTGAGGCGCTGTTTCGTTTTCTACCTTGTGGCCATCAGTCTTTTTGCCTTCGGCTTTATCGACTTTTCCCTCATCACCATGCATGTGATTCGAGCCGATCTGCTTTCCGACCGCGTTTTACCCTTACTTTATGCCGGGGCCATGCTCATAGACGCCGTGGCCGCACTCTTCTTCGGCTGGATGTATGATAAACATGGGTTAAAAGCTCTGGTGATTTCGACGCTGATTTCCGCCGCTTTTGCTATTTTTGTTTTCGGCTTTCACACTTTAACAGCTGTGGCTTTCGGTGTGATGCTCTGGGGTATCGGCATGGGTGCCCAGGAATCGATCTTAAAAGCCGCGGTAGCGGGGATGGTTCCCAAAAACAGCCGGGCCATGGGTTACGGTGTGTTTGAATGCGCTTTCGGCCTTTTTTGGTTTTTGGGTAGTTGGCTCATGGGGGCCCTTTACGACGTTTCCCTCACGGCGATGATCGTTGTTTCCGTCACCGCCCAGCTGTTGGCAGTGCCCCTCTATGCCTTCGCTACCTGTACCAATAAATAAGGTTACTTAAAAAATGAACGCCCGGATTGGTCCGGGCGTCAGACTGTCAATAAAGCCAAACTTTCTCAGGGGAAGGGCGGGAAGGGGAGCGCCGTCTCCCCGTCCGGGTACTTTAATCCCAGGTGGCGGCAGTGCCGTCACCGTATCAGCTTGGCGGGAAAGTGGCGAGGCCACTTTTTTGACAAGCTGACGCCCGGATTAATCCGGGCGTTTGCTGCTTTTTAATCAATCCACGCTGATTTCTCCGGCGAGGATCTTTTGATAATCTTCGTAATTTCTTTGCAGCAGCTGGGGCGTATCGAGGCCGTAGGGACAGCGTTCCCTGCATTGGCCGCAATCCTCGCAATCTTCGATGCACTTCATTTTTTCCTGCCAGTCCTCTTTCAGGTAAGGCTGAGCCGGAGACCGCCGCAGCAGAAGGGACATGCGGGCGCATTGGGGAATGTCGATTTCGGCGGGGCAGGGCAGGCAATAGCCGCAACTGCGGCAAAAGTCCCCGGAAAGTTCTTGGCGGTCTTTGGTGATGACGGCGCGAAGCGTATCATTGAGCTTCGGCGGACGGTGCATGAAATCTAAGAACTCGTCCAGTTCCCACTCGTGCTGAATGCCCCAGAGAGGCAGGACGTTGTCGAATTGAGCGATATAGGCATAGGCCGCGGCGGCGTTGTTGATCAAACCGCCGGCCAAGGCTTTCATGGCAAGATAGCCCATGTTCTGTGTTTTGCAGGCTTCTACCAATGCTCGCTCCTGCTTGCCGGCAAGGTAGCTGAAGGGGAATTGCAGTGTTTCGTAAAGGCCGGAAGCGATGCATTCCTCCGCCACTGCCAAAGAATGGGCGGTAAGGCCGATGTGGCGAATTTTCCCCTGCTCTTTTGCTTTGACCATGGCTTCGTACATGCCGCTGCCGTCCTCCGGTTTATAGCAGACCGGGGCCAAATGAAATTGGTAGATATCGATATAATCGGTTTGGAGCATGTTCAAGGAGGTGTCCAGATCCCGCCAAAAACCTTCCGGTGTGCGGCTTCTGGTTTTGGTGGCAATATAGATTTTATCGCGGATTCCCATATCGTGAAAGGCGAGACCGATTTTTTCTTCGCTGTCCGTGTAAAAGCGGGAGGTGTCAAAAAACGTCATACCGCCTGCATAAGCTTTTTTTAAAATGCGTATGGCCGTGGTTTTGTCGTCTCTTTGGATCGGCAGAGCACCGAAAGCGTTTTGTTCTGAAGTGATGCCGGTGCTGCCCAACGTGATTTTCGCCATGGTTTTCATCTCGATTCCTGTTTTTTTCTTAACATGATGATTATAGCACGTTTTTCAAGAAGTGTAAAAAAGAAGTTTGGAGAACAGCTTCTTTGTCTTTGTTTTTTTGCGAAAAAAGCCGTATACCGCTGAAAATCAGCAAAAGATATCACGGAAACCGGAAAATAGGATGCTATTCCATTAGATAGCATCTGTTTGACATTTCGATTTTTAACAAGCCGAAAGAAGC
>CALFRX010000265.1 GCA_937919295.1 uncultured Peptococcaceae bacterium
GGTTTCCATTCCAGTCCCAAAAGAAAATTCAGGGGGCCGATCTTTGCCATTGCCGGCAGTCCACTGGCGAACATGAAGAGGCAGATCAAGATCACCGCTGCCAGGGACATGCATGCGCATAGTAGGAAAATCAAGCGCATGATCCCCTCTTTATAGCTTTGTGTTTTCATCAATACACTCCAAACATGCTAAACACTCCAAATCCCGGCCGTGTTTGCTGCCACGGCCGGGGAGAAGGTCGTTTTTCAGTTGAGTGGCCTTTATTCGGCCACCTCGCTCCAGTGACTGATTTCTCCCAGGTAGATGTTTTTCACCTGTTCACTGGTGAGATTGGTGATTTCGTTGTTATGGTTGACAATGACCACGATCCCGTCTCGGGCGATGGACACAGAAGTCAATTGAGTGGCTTCGCTGTCTTTTAATTCCCGGGAGGACATGCCGAAGTCGCACACGCCTTCACTGGCGGAGGTGATCCCCGCGGAAGAACCGGTCTGCTGAATTTCTATGGTCACATTGGGATTCAGTTCTTTATAGGCGTCGGCAAGGACTTCCATCACAGGAGAGACCGAGGTGGATCCGGCCAGGGTAATGGTGCCGCTGAGTCCTGAAGCAGTGTAGGCTTCGCCTTCGCCGATGCGGATGTACCCTTCATCATTGATGATGGTTTGCCCTTCGTCGGAAAGGATGAAGGTTTTAAAATCTGCCGCCAAATCGCTTAAAGAGCCTTCCTGATAGACGATGTTAAAGGGACGGGCAATGGTGTAAGTACCGTTGTTGATGTTTTCCACCGTGGGTGATGTGCCGTCGATGCTGACGGCTTTGACGTCATCGGATAAAGAACCCAGGGAGATGTAGCCGATGGCGTTGGGATTGCCGGCAACGGTGCTGATCAGTGCTGTTGGTGATTTCCGCGGCGGCAGTAATGGCGTCGTTTTCTTCGGCGTCAACAATGCCGAGGAGTTCAACGAAAGCGCCTCTTGTGCCTGAACCGTCTTCCCTGGAAATGACGTTGACGGCGCCTAAGGATGAGCCGTCTTCCCCTTGGTCACCGCTGCTGCCGCAGGCAGTTAAGGTACCAAGCAAAAGAGCAACTACGATCATAAGACCAAATACTTTTTTCATTTGTTCGTTCACCTCATTTATTATTTTTCGGTTTTTGTATTTCATTATTATTGTACCCAACATTCTGTTAAAACGGAAAGCGCGTGCATGTTAAATCTTCGCTCAAAAACCAAAAAACGTAAATAACTCCTTGACGGCAGCGAATATTACGGTAGAATAAAAAGAGTGAATGGCGGTAAAGTGGCATAACGCGCTTTTTATAGATGGGAAGCAATATGGAAAGGTAAAAAAAAGATGAAAATAACTGTAATCGGCTGCGGCCGCTGGGGTACGTTGATCGCCTGGTATCTCGGTGGTTTGCGCCATGACGTGACCATTTACGGGCGGCAGGAATCCGCCCATCTGCAACAGCTGCGGAAAGAACGAAAAAACCGCTTTCTGACGCTCCCTGATACGGTTGCCCTCTCTAGCGATCTCCGCTGTGTTCAAGACGCTGAAATCATCGCCATCTCCATCGGCGCCCAGGGTTTGCAGGGGCTGATGGATGAATTGAAACCGTGGACACTGAAACATAAAACCTTTGTGCTTTGCATGAAGGGGGTGGAGATCGAAACCGGACGGCGGCTTTCCCAAATTGTCGCCGAAAATACCGATGACAGTAACCATATCGCCGTGTGGCTCGGTCCCGGCCACGCCGAGGAGTTCACCAAGGGCGTGCCCAACTGCATGGTGATCGACAGCGAAGAGGAAGAGGTCAATCAGAAACTGGTGAACGCTTTCTCCAGTGAGCTGATCCGTTTTTACTACGGTCAGGATCTCATCGGCAATGAAATCGGCGCCGCGGCGAAAAACGTCATTGGTATTGCCGCCGGTATGCTCGACGGTTACGGCCTTTCTTCCTTAAAAGGCGCGCTGATGTCCAGGGGTACCCGGGAAGTGGCACGGCTCATCAAAGCCATGGGCGGCAATGAGCTTTCCGCCTACGGGCTCTGCCATTTGGGAGATTACGAAGCGACGGTCTTTTCAAAATACAGCCATAACCGCAAATTCGGGGAGCTGTTCATCAAGGGCGAGCCCTACGACCAACTGGCGGAAGGGTATTACACGGTGAAGGCCATGATGACCTTAGCCGCCCAATACGAGGTGGATCTGCCGATCTGTAAAGCCGTATACGATGTTTTATATGAAAAAAAGGACGCTAAGACAACCTTAAAAGGCCTCTTCCTGCGCAGCATCAAAAATGAGTTTTAAGGAGTTTTAAGGAAGGGCCGAAGCTTTTGCGGCAGTCTATCATCACATCATTTGAACTCTTCTTATGCGTATTTTTTCTATAGTCCGATACCCGCGAGTTTTCGCGGGTATTTTCTTAATAAAAGCTTAATACTCATGTTTGTGAGATGCATTGACATATATGATATTTATATGTACTATATAAATATAGATACGGCTTTTTTAGCGCATGATTTAAGTTGCTTTATGATCGAATGGGGGTGATTCCGATGGGCCTTTCATTTTACTTAAACATAATTTGGAAAGGAGTGTAACAATGAAAAATATTTTATTTCTACTTTTGTTATCAGTTGCTCTATTGCTGATGATTCCTTCAACTGTTTTTGCTGGGGATTATACATGTCCTGATGTTAACAAGAACGACTCTTATCAGAGAATATTGGCGATCAATTACGCGGCAGAGCATGTGACAACTCATAATTTAGTATATCCTTATTACAATAATGCAAACTGTACGAATTATGTTTCCCAATGCTTAAATAGTGGCGGTATGCCGCAAATTAATAATGCCTCTTATCCGGCTACCCGACAGTGGTATATGCGTAGGAAGCTTCCAAGTTGGAATCACTCTAACACTTGGACGGTAGCCCATGATTTCCGTTATCATTGGGCAAATGTGAACAATACGGGGTGGAATCGCTGTTACCAATATAAAATTTACAGCTCCGCTTATAATTTAAGAACCAGCAATACTTTATGGAATGATTTGTATGATCGTTGCAGTGGCGGAGATGTCATTCAATATGTATATGGTCCCAGTAGCGCACAATACGGTAGAACCTATCATTCTCAATTGGTTCATCGGCGTTCTTTGCCAAACAGTAGTAAAAAAATCAGTATGGCGCAAAATTCAAATGATGGGTGGCGCAATCTCCGTACCCAGTCATTGGTAAGTTCTGCCAATGATACTATCATTTGTTTGATTCGCATTAAAGCGGTGCAACGACCCATTGATACGATCAATCCTTAACGCCGAAAGGAGGCAATCTATGAAAACAGTGAACCGAACCAAAACCGTTACAATTCTGCTATTGGCAGTATTTTTAGCGGCTGCCTTGTGCCTTACGTTCTTCTATAGCGCGCAAAGCAGAGCCTCCGAGGCCTCCCTTTACGGCAGGGAAGGAGAAATAGTGGCCTACGCCGCCGCTTTTGCCTGTTTAGAGGAGAATGAAGGCAAAAGCAAAGGAAAGATGATTGAAAAAGCCCAGGAGTATATCGACGCCCGGGATGCTTTGATGGCGAAAACCGATCAGTACATTATGATAAACTACAACAAGATCAATAAGGCGGATAAAGCTTATGAAGAGCTGTCGGCTCAATCCGGAAAACCTTACCTGACCCGGGAGGAATATGAAGCTCAGATGACGGAGGAGGATCAGGCCGCGGTCGCCGAACGCAACGCGCATTTGGAAGCTTTGGAACAGAGTCTTTGTGAATTAGAGCGTGAATACAAAGTTGATCAATTGCCGGTTCTCTATTACTCCCTTGAGGAATTAAGAGGCGGTTTGGCGGAGAGCTTAGAAATTCTTGATGATTTCAGCCATATGTATGACGATGGAGCGAAGCCGGAAACCAAAGGCTATACCCGGGAAGATTTTGATCGCCTTTGTGACGAACGGTTTGCCGCGGAAAGGGAAGTCCTGGAAAAACTGAACGCTGATAACAACCCGGATCTCTAT
>CALFRX010000266.1 GCA_937919295.1 uncultured Peptococcaceae bacterium
CTGACGGTACCCCGCACCATGCTGTCGTCGATCCAAATCACTTTTTTATCTTTGACGGCGTTTTCTAAAACATTGAGTTTGATGCGCACCGCCTCTTCCCGATTGGTCTGGCCCGGTTGGATGAAGGTTCGGGCGATGTAGCGGTTTTTGATCAGGCCGATGCCGTAGGGAATGCCGGATTCCTCGCTGTAGCCGATGGCGGCGTCGATGCCGCTGTCCGGCACGGCGACGACCACATCACCGTCAACGGGATAGCGCTGGGCCAAAATGCGGCCGGCCAAGTGACGCGATTCATAGATGCTTTGTCCGTCCATGATGCTGTCGGGACGGGCGAAGTAGATATATTCGAAGATACAGGGATGGCAGCAGGAGGGCTGTTTTTCCCTTTTGTTGGAAGTAAGGCCGTTTTTGTCGATGATCACGATTTCCCCGGGCTCCACATCCCGGAGAATTTTGCCGCCGATGGACTCGATGGCACAGGTTTCCGAGGCTAAAATATAGGAGTTGTCCTTGATGCCGATGCAAAGGGGTTTGATGCCCAGGGGATCACGAATACCCACCAGCTTACTGGGGCTCATTACCAGCAGAGCATAAGAACCGGCCACCAAATCCGTGGCTTTGCGGATGGCGGCTTCCAAAAGATGGGTTTCCGATTCTTTTTTGGCGATCAGATAGGCGAAGATTTCCGAATCGATGGTGGTGTGGAAAATCGCTCCCTGTTCCTCCATGAGCCGTTGGCGGATTTCCTCCGCGTTGACCAGGTTGCCGTTGTGGGCAATGGCCAACGTGCCGTTGACGAAGCTCATGGTCAGCGGTTGGGCGTTATTGGCTTCACTGTTGCCGGTGGTGGAATAGCGGCAATGGCCGATGCCGATATCTCCCTGGAGCTCCGCGATTTTGGCGTCGTCGAAGACTTCGCTGACGAGACCCATATCTCTGTGGCTTTTTACCGTATTGTCCTTGCTTACGGCCATGCCGCAGCTTTCCTGACCGCGGTGCTGGAGAGCGAACAGGCCGTAATAGAGTTCCTTCGCGAGATTCAGGTCGTCGTTATTGTAGATGCCGATGACGCCGCAGGCCTCTTTGATTTCAGACATTTGTATCTCCTTTTAAAAACTTCTTTAAATGCCAGTAGTAATATCTTATTTTAACTCATTATTCATGGTATTTCAATAGAACAAGCCGTTAAATTATTCCTTCTTTTTACAAAAAACTCTTGCTTATCGTCGGTTAAAGCCTCTGTGGAATCGTCCCTTGTGCCAAAGAATATCATTGTATACTGTTTAGTCATCAACTTGTCGCAGTAAAGTTGGAAAAGTTATCTAAATCTCATTTAAAAAGGTAGGGGTATTTTACCCCTACCTTTTTAAGTCTTTGATGATTTCGTGAATATTGTTGATCTGCTTTTCGTCCAGGGTTTTCAAATCAGTCACGATTTCCTTCATTTGAGCCGGGTCCCTTGTTTCCTCATCGAAAAATTCCTGGGGCGTGATTTTGAAGTATTCGCAAATATAGAAGAATACCTGCATCGACGGCATAGACTTGCCGTTTTCGATTTTATTGATATAGCTTTCGCTTTGCCCTAAGGTTAAACTCATATCTCTTGCCGATATTCCCTTAGCGATACGTAATTGCGTAATGCGCTTTCTGAAAAATTCTTCATACATGATCGTCACCACCTATGATGTAATTGTACTCTATCGTATTTCAAAAATAGGGAAGTACATTATCAGTATCTATTGACTCGGGGAAATATATTCTATAAAATAGAGGTAGTATATACTACAATTCAATTTTTTAGATTATGAGGTGTAATAATTGTGAGCATGAGAACGATTTATCGGAAAGTTGCGAAAAAACACGGAGTGACGGCAGCGGAAGTGAAAAGAGAGATGCAGGCAGCGATTGATTGCGCCTATCGGAAGCCCGATAAGACGGAAACTGAAAAAAGCTTTCAAAAGAGGGTACAGGCGCAAAGTGAAATACCCACAGCGGAAGAGCTGATTTGCTTTCTTGCCAAGGAAGTAAAAAAGGGCGATGTGGTTCAATAAAGGCATTATTTTTACAGAAATAGTTCCATAAGTCTTGATATAGCATTATTTTGAACTTTTATGTAAAAATTGAGAATACAAAAATCCCGCTGCAAACGTTGCTGCAGCGGGATTCAGTATGCAGACAAAAAGAATCTGCTGTATTCAGATAACACAGCAGATTCTTTCTTTTGTAATATTGGGGAAAATATTTTTCCCCTACTTTTTGATGTCTTTGATGATTTCGTGAATGTTCTTGATCTGTTTTTCGTCCAGGGTTTTCAAATCAGTTACGATTTCCTTGATTTGAACCGGGTCCTTTGTTTCCTCGTCGAAAAATTCCTGGGGCGTGATTTTAAAGTATTCGCAAATATAAAAGAATACCTGCATCGACGGCATAGACTTGCCGTTTTCGATATGATTGATATAATTTTCGTTTTGGCCAATCGATAGACTCATATCGCGAGCGGAAACTTTTTTCATTGTCCTTAATTTCGCGATTCGTTCAGATAAGAATCTTTCATACATATCTATCACCACCTTATATACAATATTTTACATTTTATAGTGACGATATTTACAATATATGAAATCCTATTTTGATTGACTTGCAATATTTAAAAGTGTATAATTGTTTTCATACAATATTTAATGATGTGAAAGGTGGCATACCAACGTGAGCATGAGAACGATTTATCGGAAAGTTGCGAAGAAACACGGGGTGACGACAGCGGAAGTGAAAAGAGAGATGCAGGCAGCGATTGATTGCGCCTATCGGAAGCCCGATAAGACGGAAACTGAAAAAAGCTTTCAAAAGAGGGTACAGGCGCAAAGTGAAATTCCCGCAGTGGAAGAGCTGATTTGTTTTCTTGCCAATGAAGTAAAAAAGGGCGATGCGGTTCAATAAAGGCATTATTTTTACAGAAATAGTTCCATAAGTCTTGACATAACACTGATTTTGGCTTTTTATGTAAAAATTGAGAAATACGAAAATCCCGTTGCAACAACGTTTGCAACGGGATTTCGGCAAATGAGGGATTATTTTAAAAAATAATCGTAATTTCAGTGCCTTCACCGACCACGCTTTCGATATGGATTTCCCCGTGGTGGAGCTGGGCGCCGTGTTTGACGATGGAAAGGCCTAAGCCGGTGCCGCCGATGGCTTTGGAGTGGCTCTTATCAATGCTGTAGAAGCGTTCAAAAATGCGTTGCAGATGTTCTTTGGGGATGCCGATGCCGGTGTCTTTGACCCGCAGTATTTTATGTTTGCCGGTTTCCTCCACGCTTATTTGGACGCTGCCGTTTTTCTTGTTGTATTTAATCGCGTTGTCGCAGAGGTTGTAGATGATTTCCGTGATGATGGAAGGGATGCCCCGGATGACGGCATGTTCGCCGCTGAGTTTTAGCGAAATATGCTGTGCCGCGGCAATTTTTTCCAGGCGCAGCAGCACATCTTCGGCGCTTTTATAGAGATCCACCGCCTCTTTTTCGGTGGCGATTTTTTCATCGTCAAGCTGCGAAAGTTTAATGATATCGTTGATGAGGGTGATCAGACGACCTGATTCATCGTGGATGCTCTTTGCGAAAGTTTTCATATCCTCCGGTTTCACGAGACCGTTGAGCATCAGTTCGGAAGTGCCGTAGATGGAGGTCAGCGGTGTTTTCAGCTCATGGGAAACGTTGGCGGAAAACTCCCTGCGCATTTCTTTGCGTTTTTTCTTTTCCGTGACGTCCAGGATGATGATGACAGCGCCGCTATATTCGCCATCGGCTTCTACGGCGTTGGCGATGATGTGATGCACCCGGCCATGATGGATCATCTCTTCTTCGCAGTGCTTGCCGTCGAGGGCCGCGTTGACCGCGGTACGGAAGGGCTCGCTGCGGTTGATGGTAAATACGCTGCTGCCATCGATGATTTCATCGGCGTCAAGCAATGTTTTGACGCTGTTGTTGTAGGCAACGATCTCCGCGTCCTTGTTGATTAGCAGGAAACCTTCGGCCATGTTATCGGTGATGGTGTTGAATTCCCTTTGCTGCCGCTGCAGTTTGTTCATTTGCTTTTCGATCTGATGATTCTGCCAATTGATTTTTTGAAGCAGGGGGAAGAGTTCTTCATAATCTTCAGTGATATCCGGGTGTTTCAGGTCGATTTCATTGATGGGCTGGATGATCCTCCTCGAAATGGTCGTCGCCATCAGGAAGGCGACCGTTATGACAACAACAGTCATCAGCATCAGCGGTCGGATCATGCGAATGATCAGATTCCAAATCGTGTATTGGGTGCTGGAAACGCGAATCACAGAGCCGTCGTTGAGTAGAGTTGCGTAATAAACGGTTTTTTCGGCAATCGTTTTCGAATAGCGGCTGCTGCTTCCTTCCCCGTTGGCAAAGGCCTCTTTGATTTCTTCCCGGTTGGCATGGTTCTCCATTTGCGCAGCGTCGGCCAGGGAATCATAGAGCACGGCGCCGTCGGCGCCGACCCAGGTGATCCTGGAGGAAGAATCAAGGTCCGTAAAATAATCTTCCCCGGAAAGCTCCACGGCTTGCCTGATGTATACTGCCTCGTTCTTCACCTCGTCCATGATTTCCCTGTCGTAATCATCGTGAACAACGATCAGGAAGAGCAGGAGGCAAGCGCAGAACGTTACGGCGGCGGCAAGGACAATGCCTCTAAAGATCTGCTTTGTCATTTTCTTTCCCCCCGATTTTATAACCGATACCGCGTACTGTCTCAATGATCTGGCCGCATTCGCCGAGCTTGGCCCGGAGGGTGCGCACATGTACGTCGACGGTGCGGTTTTCGCCGTCAAAATCATAGCCCCAAATTTTATTGAAGATCTGGTCGCGGTTAAAAACAATGCCCCGATTGGCAATGAGCAAGGAAAGCAGATTGAATTCTTTCAGCGTCAGGGTAATGTTTTTGCCGTTGGCCTTGACAAGGTGTTTCGCCGGATTCACATAAAGGGCGCCTACGGTATATTCTTCCGCTTCCTTTTGCTCCGATGTTCGCCGCAGTAGTGCTTTGACTCTGGAAATCAGCTCCATAATGCTGAAAGGTTTTGTCATGTAGTCGTCAGCGCCGGAATCTAAGCCGATGATTTTATCGTATTCGCTGCCTTTGGCGGTGAGCATGATAATGGGCAGGTGTTCTGTTACTTCCTGTTTCCGCAGTCTTTTTAAGATTTCAATGCCGTCTTCCTCGGGAAGCATGATATCCAAAAGCAAAAGCTGAGGCGTTTCTTTTTTGAGGCTCTCCCAAAAGACCGCGGGGGTTTCGAAACCCCGGGCTTCAAAGCCTGAATTGTTCAGGGCGTAGACCACAAAATTTCTGATGCTTTCGTCGTCTTCTAAAATATAGATCATGGATTCACGCCTCCTTATCATCTATTCTGTGCCGTAATTTTAGGTAAAGCAACTTTATTTTCCCGCTGATATCGTTCGGTTGGTGGGCCGCTCGCCTGTGATGCTGAATTCCACCCATTCGGCGATGTTGGTGGCGTGGTCGGCGATGCGTTCCAGGTATTTTGCCACCATCAGCAGATCGAAATAGTCGCCGATGTCCTTCTTTTCGGCGGTTTCGATGATCAGCTCATTTTTGATGCGATCGAACCAGCGGTCCACCACGTCGTCGTAGACGATGACGGAACGGGCCAAAGCGAGATCCAGCTTGACGAAGGAATCAATGCTGTCGGTCACCATCTTTGCGGCGTCTTTGGCCATGGCTTTGATGTGGGCTTCGCTGATGTTGACGCCGCCGCCGATCAGCTTGGTGATCTCCGCGATTTCCGCGGCTTGATCCCCGATGCGCTCCATATCTGAAATCATTTTCAGCGCCGCGGAAATTTCCCGCAGGTCGGAAGCAACGGGTTGCTGCTGTAATAAGAGCCTGAGGCAAATTGATTCGATTTCCCGTTCCTTTTTATCGATCTCCTTTTCTAAGGCAAAGACTTTCTCGATCAGTGCCTCATCGTTATGAACCAGGGCGTCAATGGCCAGGGAAATCACTTCCTCGCACTGTGCTCCCATCTCGATCATCTCACGATGCAAATAACTCAGTTGTTCGTCGAATCTTTCTCTCATTATCCGAACCTCCCGGTGATGTAACCTTCTGTTTTTTGATTTTCCGGCATGGAGAACATTTTTTCCGTATCGCCGAATTCAATGACTTCTCCCAGCAGGAAAAAGGCGGCTTTGTCGGAAATTCTTGCCGCCTGCTGCATATTATGGGTCACGATGATGATCGTATACTGATTTTTCAGCTCTGTGGCGAGATCCTCGATTTTTGAAGTGGAAATGGGGTCAAGGGCGGAAGTCGGCTCGTCCATCAGCAGTACTTCCGGTTCCACCGCCAAAGCCCTGGCGATACAGAGTCGCTGTTGCTGGCCGCCGGAAAGCTCCAGGGCGTTTTTCTTCAGGCGGTCTTTCACGTCGTCCCAGAGAGCAGCCTCCCGAAGAGATTTTTCGACGATCTCGTTGAGCTTCATTTTGGAGCGGATGCCGTGAGTTTTGGGGCCGTAGGCGATGTTGTCGTAAACGCTCATAGGGAAGGGGTTCGGCTTCTGAAAGACCATACCTACCCGCTTGCGGAGGAGATTTACATCCATGTTTTTATAGATGTTTTCGCCGTCCAAAAGGATCTCGCCTTTGATTTTGCAGCCCTCAATCAAATCGTTCATGCGGTTTAATGTTTTCAGCACCGTGGATTTGCCGCAGCCGGAAGGACCGATAAAGGCGGTGATTTCTTTTTCGGGGATTTCCATATTGACGTTTTTGATCGCCTGGAAATCGCCATACCATAAGTCAAGGTTTTTTATTTCTATTTTATTCATATTTGCCAATCCTCCTCAATTTTTTGTAAGCCGTTTTGCCACATGGTTGGAAAGGCCGTTGATGATCACGACGGTGACGAGGAGGACAACCGCGGTGGCGTAAGCCTGATCGGTGTATAAGCCTTCACTGAGCAGGCAGTACATATGTACCGCCAATGTTCTGGCGGAGGCAAAAAGGCTGTTGGGTACGTCCGCCACGGTACCGGCGGTGAAAATCAGGGCCGCTGTTTCGCCGACAATGCGCCCAATGGCGAGGATCACTCCGGCCAAAATACCGGGGATTGCCGCGGGTACGATGATCTTAAACACCGTGCGCAGTTTACCGGCGCCCAAACCGAAACTGCCCTCGCGATAGGCATCGGGCACGGCCAGAAGCGCTTCTTCCGTGGTGCGGATGATGGTGGGCAAAACCATAATGGCTAAGGTCAGCGCTCCGGCCAGCAGGGAATAGCTCCAACCCAAAGCGATGACAAAGGCCAGAAAGCCAAAGAGGCCGTAGACGATGGAGGGAATCCCCGCTAAGGTCTCGGTGGTAACGCGGATCACCTTGATCAGACGGGAACCGCGTTTTGCGTATTCCACCAGGTAAACGGCGGAGAAAACGCCGATGGGCACGGCGATCAACAGTGTCAGGAAAGTCATCAGCAGGGTATTGATAATCGCTGGCATCATGGAGACGTTTTTGGAATTGTACTCTAAGGCAAAGAGCTCCGGCGTCAAATGGGGAATCCCTTTGATCAGAATATAGGCGACGATAAAGAGCATAACGCCGACAGTAACCGCCGTGGCAAAAAAAATCAGCAGCAGCATGAGGAAGGAGAAAGGTTTGCGTTTGTAGCTTAAAAACTTCATTTTCAGATCATTCATATCTTTGCCCTCGCTTTGATCAGGGAGAAGCAGAGGTTGATGATGAGAATGAAGACGAAAAGAACCACGGCGGTGGCGATGAGAGCTTCCCGGTGCAGATCTGCAGCGTAGCCCATTTCCAAAACAATGTTGGCGGTGAGGGTGCGGACGCCGGAGGTGAGGGATTCCGGCATGATGCTTTGATTCCCCGCCACCATGACCACGGCCATGGTTTCGCCGATGGCCCGGCCTACACCCAATATCACACCGGCGAAGAGGCCGGATTTGGCCGCCGGAAATACGGAACGGAAGATGCTCCGCTCTTTGGTGGCGCCCAAAGCCAGAGACCCTTCATAATAGATATCCGGTACGGCTTTGATCGCGGCTTCGGCGGTGGTGATAATCGTTGGTAAAATCATCATACCAAGCAGCAGAGACGCTGTCAAGATGCCCTTACCGCCGGTGCCGGTGAGTTCCTGGATCAGCGGTACGATCACGACGAGGCCGAAAAAGCCGTAGACGATGGAGGGAATGCCCGCCAGCAGGTCGATGGCGGGTTTGATGATTTTATAGAGGTGTTTATTGCAGTAATGGGCTAAGAACACGGCGCTGAGGATACCGGTGGGTACGCCGACAAGGATGGCTCCGGCCGTCACGTAGATGCTGCCGACGATCATCGGCAAGATGCCGAAAAGTCCCTGAGAAGGTTTCC
>CALFRX010000267.1 GCA_937919295.1 uncultured Peptococcaceae bacterium
GCATCCTCTGCATCCAACCGTATTCGGGAACACAAGTCATTGAGGATTACGGCGAGGAACACCTGGCTACCGGAAAACCCATCGTTTACACTTCCGCCGACAGCGTGCTCCAGATCGCCTGTCACGATAAGGTTTACAGCACGGAAGCATTATATGCCCTGTGTGAAAAAGCCCGTGCTCTCTGTATCGGCAAGTACGCTGTGGGCCGCGTGATCGCCCGGCCCTTTACTGGAGAGCCTCACGCCTTTGTGCGCACCAAATATAGAAAAGATTTTTCCCTGCGCCCCCCGGCGTCCAACTACCTGACCGCCTTATGCGACCGGCATATTTTTACCTGCGGCGTCGGTAAGATCGGCGATATTTTTAACATGGAAGGCATTCAGCAGACGTATCCCGTCAAAGGCAATGAACTTTGCTTAAAAGAAATCGAAAAGCTGCTCCACGAAGGCGACAAGGGGTTTTACTTTATCAACCTGGTGGATTTCGATATGCTTTACGGTCACCGAAACGATCCCTTCGGTTACGCCAAAGCCCTGAATCATTTTGATCGTTCCCTGAACCGTATTTTACCACTGATTAATAGCGACGATCTGTTGATCATTACCGCCGACCACGGCAACGATCCAACGACGGTTAGCAATGACCACAACCGGGAATACGTGCCGGTTTTGATGTATGCTCCCGGATTGCCCGGAAAAGATTTGGGCATTCTTGCCACCATGTCGGATATCGGCGCAACGGCCTATTACGCGTTGACGGGAGAAAATGCTCCCGCCATCAACGGAGAAAGCGTATTGACGCTATGAAAATAACGGATATCATTGAAAAGAAAAAACAGGGACGATCTCTTGATTCGGCAGAAATCGCTTATTTTATCGAAGGCTATGTTAAGGGCATACTTCCCGACTATCAGATCGCAGCGCTATTGATGGCCATCTATTTCAATGGCATGAGCGATGATGAGACCTTTGATCTGACCATGGCCATGAAGCGCAGCGGCGATGTCCTTGATCTGTCCTTTCTCGGCCAAACCATCGATAAACACAGCACCGGCGGCATTGGCGATAAACTCTCCTTAGCTGTAATCCCCCTTTGGCGTGCCGGGGGCTTGACCATTGCCAAAATGAGCGGCAGAGGTCTCGGCTTTACTGGCGGTACTGTTGATAAATTGGCCTCAATCCCCGGTTTCAACACCGATTTAGATCAAGCCTCCTTTTTTGAATTGGTTCAAAAAAACGGTGTCGCCGTTACAGGACAAAGCGCCTCCCTTGTACCGGCGGATAAAAAGCTTTACGCCTTGAGAGACGTAACGGCCACCGTGGATTCCCTGCCTTTGATTGCCGCCAGCGTGATGTCGAAGAAGCTCGCCACCGGCGCGTCGATCATCATTCTTGACGTAAAATACGGCAGTGGCAGCTTTATGAAGACAAGGGATGAAGCCAAAAAGTTGGCGGAGCTCATGGTAAAATTAGGACGCCGCGACGGGCGCCGGGTGGCGGCGCTGCTTACGCCCATGTCCCATCCTCTGGGTTATGCCGTGGGCAACGCTTTGGAAGTGCAAGAAGCCTATCGGTTTCTAAAAGGAGAAATCGGCGGCGCTTTGCGGGAGAACGCGTTGGCCTTGGGGGGCCTTGGCTTTTATCTTGGCGGCAAAGCCTCCTCTTTGGCGGATGGCGTTGATCTCTGTGCGAAACTGATTGGCAACGGCGAGGGCGAACGCGCCTTTTTCGCCTGGTTAAGAGGGCAGGGTGGGCATTTTGAGACGGAGCGTTTCTTAGACGCCGTTACTTATCCTGCCGGGGAGACCCTGGTCTTCGCTGAAAGGGACGGTGTTGTTACCGATATCGACGCCATGAAGATCGGTCTTGCCGCCATGGCTTTGGGGGCGGGACGTCAGAGGTTAAACGACGCCATCGACCCTGGCGCCGGGATCCTGCTGCAAAAAGCC
>CALFRX010000268.1 GCA_937919295.1 uncultured Peptococcaceae bacterium
CCCCTGACCTTCTGTTCGATGACGAGATCGGGAGTAACTTTGTTGTTTTTTAAATCGAAATAGAAACTACGGTTGCTTTTGCGCAGCCGTTCATCGGGAAAGGATGTGAAGCTGATTTTAAACTTTCCCAAGGCATACTGATCGTCAACACAGGTATGGAACGTCAAATATTCCCGCAGTTCCCAGGGGATCATAGCGAAGATACTCTTTAGCACCGAGACAGCGGTTTTATGATACGTTTCGGCATTTAAATCCGGCAAAGCAAAAATCAAGGAAAAATCTTCGGTGACCGCCATCAATGAGGCATAGAGCAACAATTTCACAAACCGGGGCGCGTCTTTGCATTGCCAAAAAACATCGGCGGGGCGCAGAAAATCACAGCAGTCGCCGGTAACCGTCAATTTGTTTTTGGCCGACAACACCTCTTCCCGGTCGAAACCGGCGGCAGTACAATCGAAATCGCCGATGTCGAAAAACCGGTATAGCTTCGCACCGAAAACATTATCTTCAAAGAGCGCCAAAGGAAAAAGGAAACCATGCCGTACGGTAATTTCCTCTTTTTCTTGCCCGTCAAAATAGCGTTCTTCCCTGCCGACGAAATAAAACGCGTCACTACGGTCGTATAATAAAGCGGGAGGCGCCGTTTCCCCCTGGGGGAAAACCCCCTGTTTAAAAAAGACCCTGTCATAGGATTCAAATCCCGGGGTGAATTTAACACGACCACCGGCGCCCTTGATATCTTTGTAATAGTATTGTCCGATGGATCCCATAAATGTCCTTCCCCGGCGCAGAGGCCGCCATTTAGTCCTCTTCCCCTTTGCTAAACAAAGGGTCTTCCGTATCGTCGATCTCACCTTGGCCTTCTACCGCCGGGTCAAAGGCCATCAAATCCTCTTCGGAAACAATCCGCTCCGGCGCGGGAGGCGTATCCGCCGACGCTTCCGCTTTGGCTTTTTCCAAGGCCGCTAAATTGCGGAAGGAGGGCGCCAAACGGTCTATGGGATCTCCCTTGGCTTCTCCGGCAGGCGTCGCCCCGGCGGCTTCCTGCGGCGGCTCTTCAAAATTGAAACTACGCTGCTGGGCTTTTCCGTCCTTGACCTGGGAAGTTTCCCTTTCAACGGTCTCCGCCGCGGCCTCTTTAGCGGGATCGACAACAATATACTCTGCGGAATTACGGTTTCTGTTCCGCTTTCCCCGCGTTTCCTTTTTTACGCCTTTTTTCCCGAAAAGGGGGCGGAACAGACCGCCGAGCTTTTTGCGGAACAAGAAGATCAACAAGGCCGCCACGAGGAGCAGGATCAAGACCACGATCCACTTCAACGCCCCTTTGACGCCGGTTTGCAATTTAAAGGAACCCGTATCGGTGGCCGCGCCGTCAGCGCCTAAATTGGTGCTGGCCATATCATCGTCACTGACTTCCAATTCAGCGTAAGCCGTTTCCATAGTCGATAAAGGTTTCTGTATTTCATCATTGAACGTTTTTTCCGCAGTATCCCCGGCATCCACCTCGTCGAGGATTTGCACAAGGGGCGCCGCTTCGGCTTTCACTGCCGTGAGTTCGCTGCCGAACCACTGAAAATCGCTGTTACTCATCGTACCGTCGCTGGCGTTATCCATCACGGTTTCCATCAAATCAACCCTGGCGCCGACAGCCTCCAGGCAGAGATTGACGGTTTCGTCAACAAAACCGGCGGGAACGACGCCGTCGGCGGTATATGCTTTGAGATCATTTTTGAGATCGCTGATTTCCTTCTGGGTCGCGGAAAAAAGGGCAAACCCCGCTGCCAGAAACACAATGCAGCAAATGACCACGGCAATGACGGTTTGACGAATCACCGGGATGCCGGGAAACTGGGGAACACGCCGCGGCGGCTGACCACTCCCAACTTCCCTTCGGCTATCCTCCGGCTTTTCCCGGCGATCTTTGCCTTGGCTTCCCTTTTGCGTTTTTTTCTTTGCCAAAGAACTTATGCTTTTTCTAACGTCAAAATCATCTCTGTTCACGTTATATGGCCTCCGTATGAAGGAGAAACTCCCTTTATTATTTAGGTATATTATATATGACCCCCTGTAAAAAAACAAGAACCGAATTGTACACCGAATAACCTTGTCCAGGAATCGGAGACAACCACCCCTTTGCGAACCGGTCGTCATAGGGCAGACAATGATCAACATACTAAAAAAGCGTTGGGTATAATAACCCAACGCTTTTCACAGCTAATTTACGATTACGGTATGATTGATATAAAAATACGGAGCTTATTTCAGTCTTTCGAGCAGTGCGGCTTTCTGACGGGAACCGAGTCCTTTGATTTTGCGGTTTTCATCGATGCCGATCTGTTCCATGATTTCTTTGGCGCGGACTTTGCCGATGCCCGGCATAGACTCAAGAACGTATTTCACTCTCATGCCACCAACGACATCGTCATCCTTTTTCGCGATGACGTCTTTCATCGCCATTTTACCGGCCTTCATGTTTTCACGCATCGCGGCACGTTCTTTTCTTACTTTCTGAGCTTTCTCCAATGCTTTTGCTCTGTCTTCTGCACTGATTTTAGGTACTGCCATTTGTATACTCCTCCGTTCTATAAATCCTTTCCTAAAAGGGTTCGTTACCTATTATACACATTTTTCTACTTTTGAAAAGCCCTTTTTTGAAAAATTTCCAAAAAAATGCCTGCTTAGAATGGTTGCAGCGCTTTGAGCAGGGGGTTTGCTACCAAAAAGTTTTCTTAAAAAAACCGAAAAAACCCTCTCTTTTCATAAGTTTCCCTGCTTCGCTTCGTGTATCCGCAAAACCAAGCCATGGAGTTGACGCGTATGATATAATAAACGTATTGAATTTACGCATGGAGGGAAACGTATCATGGGATCTTTTGACAGCATGATTTTCGATCTTGACGGCACGCTATGGAACGCGGTGAAAAGCGTCACCGAAACCTGGAATCAAGCCGTCGCCAAAGAGCCCGACGTCAAAGAAGCTTTCAGCGAAAATGATATCAAAAATATCATGGGTCTGAACACAAAAGAAATTGGCGATAGGCTTTTCCCCGGTCTGACCCGGC